>CAVDGK010000020.1:0-14430 GCA_963607995.1 Oscillospiraceae bacterium
ATTATGATATGATGCTAATATATTTTTAGATTTATACAAAAAAATTAATATCAGATGGAGGAATGACCATGATCAGAGTTCTTGTTACAGATGGAATGGATAAAAAGGCTGTTTCGAAGCTTCAGGATTTAGGATATGAAGTGATTCAGGAATTTTATGAACCGGATGTGCTGGCTGAGAAAGTAAAAGACGTGGATGTCCTTGTGGTCCGCTCAGCTACCAAAGTCAGAGAACCAATCATTGATGCGGCCTGTGAGAGCGGCCGGCTGAAATTGATCATTCGCGGTGGTATCGGGGTTGACAATATCGATGTTGATTATGCAAGAAGCAAGGGCATCGAGGTCTGCAATACCCCTACAGCCAGCGTTCATTCAGTAGCAGAACTGGCTATCGGTCATATGTTTGCATTAAGCCGTTTTATTGGTATTTCCAATGTTACCATGCGGGAAGGTAAATGGGAAAAGAAGGCTTATAAAGGTGTTGAAATTACCGGAAAAACTCTTGGCATTGTCGGATGGGGAAGCATTGGCCGTGAAACAGCTCGTATTGCCAGGGCTCTTGGCATGCATGTCATTTATTATAGTGCCAGCGGAAAAACATCTGACGAAGCGGACTTTGAGTCTGTTAAAAGTCTGGATGAGCTTCTTTCAAGAGCGGATATCGTTTCTCTCCATAGAGCCGTCAAAAAGGGTGAACCGGCATTGGTAACGAAGGAATTTCTTGAAAAGATGAAACCCACGGCTTTCCTCATTAATACAGCCCGGGGTGCACTTGTTGATGAAGAAGCACTTGCAGATGCTCTCGAAAATGGTACAATTCAGGGAGCGGCACTTGATGTTTATCAGGAGGAGCCTGCCAAATCAGAACGTCTCTTAAATAGCCCGAAGGTTTCGCTGACACCTCATATCGGAGGCAGTACCAAAGAAGCTCAGGCCAGAATTG
Organism: Oscillospiraceae bacterium; assembly: GCA_963607995.1. Taxonomy (GTDB): domain Bacteria; phylum Bacillota; class Clostridia; order Lachnospirales; family Lachnospiraceae; genus Chordicoccus. The sequence goes on from CAVDGK010000020.1 coordinate 943, forward strand.
GAGAAGAGATAGTAACTCATATTCTTAGAGTGTTTAGATAAAAATAAATAAAATAGAAAAAGACCTACAAAGGAGTAGTTATTCATCCTTTGCAGGTCTTTTTTTAGTGCGGAATGCGGGACTTGAACCCGCACGCCTCTCAGCACAGGAACCTAAATCCTGCATGTCTGCCAATTCCATCAATTCCGCACGTGCATTGTTAACTCACAAGATGAGATTTTAACACATAAACAGCTTTTGTGAAAGTGTGAAGAGGAAAAAGATATGGTTACCTGTCAGGATGTTAATAATCTGAATATGGACGGTATGGAACTTCTCACCGGAGAAGCAGGGCTGGAACGCATGGTATCCTGGACCTATTTGGTTCAGACACGGCCTTTCAAAGATCATATGAATCCGGGAAACTTTGCATTGATCGTTGTTGATTATCTGCGCTTTGATCTGGAAGAGTGCTATAACGTTATGATCGAATTAAACGATTTGGGTATTTCCGGACTTGCAATCTCCATTGAGGATGACAAGGAAGAAATTCCGGAGAAAATGATTGAGAAGGCGAAAGAACTTCAGCTCCCTCTTTTTTACGTTCGCTGGGAAGGAGCCACCTTTGTTGACATTGCCCAGAGTATTGGCGAGCTGATCCTGGAAACCAAGGTAACCAATAAAAGGACAGGCGATTATCTCTATAACCTCCTTTTTGGCTATGAAGTTAATGACAAATATATTGAGAAAATTTCAACCCAGTTCGGCCTCACTTTTGATAAACCATACCGTGTGGGAATCATCGTCATCGACCGGAAATATGGCGTCAATCTGGAACAGGATGAGCATACCTACAATTATTATCAGGACTGCTTGAATCGTGAGGTTATGCACATGAAGGAACACCCCATGTATATGCGTTTCCTCAATAAATTTGTTCTTTTATTTGAGGAGACGGAAGATAAGCGAACGGAAAAAGAGATTGAGAAAATATTACAGGAACTGGATAAGCTTCCGCAATTTGTCGGACATATTCAGGGAATGTGCATTTTAGGACGGGCCTATACAAATCCTTCCAATTTTGGCAAAAGCTATGCAGAGGCAAAGAACCTGATTCCGAAGAAGGATCTTCTGCCTAATCCTACGGGCAAAAAGGTTCTCAGCGCCAGTTCCATGGGAATCTATAAATTTATGTTTAACAGCGGAAACCAGGAGGAAATCCTGGATTATTGCAATTCAAAGCTTCGAAAGCTGGAAGTCTATGACCAGACGAATGGATCTTTTTTGACGGAGACTTTGCTGAGTTATTATACAAACGGTTTTAATGTGGGAAAGACAGCGGATGCGCTTTACGTTCATCGCAATTCTCTGCAGCACCGCCTCAAGAAAATAGAGGAAATCCTTGAAATCAGTCTTGATGATTCCATGGAATACCTTGATATTGTTAATTGTATCCTTGTGAAGAAGATAATGTTTAATTCGTGATTATATGCACTCAACAGACAGAACAGGGGTGTTAAGGCCTTGCTCTGTCTATTAAATAGGAGAGATGTAAGGCAAAATGTATTTAAACCAAAACAATAGTAAAAATCACCAATTTAAAACCTCACATTTTATGCGAAAATTCATGAAAAAGTGCAGAACGCATAATTTGATTGTGCGAAATGCACGTTGCCAGGAAAAGAAAGTCAGTATACCATACTCATTGTTAGCAAGGGCGCTTGAGAATAAATCTCAAGTGCCTTTTTCTATATAGCAATATATGGAATGAAAATGCCGGCAATGATCATGATCTTGAATTTACGCAGTTAAGAATTTAAAAGAAAATTTTTAGTCGTATTGGAGGGAAAAATTATGAGAAAGAAAAGTGTAATAACTCTGGCCCTGGCAGGTGTGATGGCTGCATCCTTATTAAGCGGCTGCGGTTCCTCAGCATCATCTTCTGAGACAACATCGGAAAGTACATCAACGACTGATAGCTCATCTGCAGCTGATTCATCCAGCACCGATGACAGCTCTTCAAGTGAAAGAGGAGTCCTCAGAGTTGGTATGGAATGTGCTTACGCACCCTTTAACTGGACACAGGATAGTGATACCACACCGGATGGCAGCACAGCAGTTCCCATCTATGGCTCTGATTATTACGCATATGGCTATGATGTAGCTGTAGCTCAGATGATCGCCGATGAACTGGATATGGATCTTGAAGTTCACAAAGTAGAGTGGTCGTCCATCGGCATTTCAATGGATGCAGGTGATTACGATTGCATTATCGCCGGCATGGGCAAGACCGCTGAAAGAGAAGCTTCCTACGCCTTCACAGAACCTTACTATTACAGAGATAACTGCATCGTTGTTAAGAAAGATGGTGCTTATAGTGATGTTAAAGGTCTTTCCGATCTGGCCAATACAGGATGCAAGGTAACCACACAGCTGGGCACCGGTTGGGTTCCCCTTCTTGATCAGATCGAAGGTGGTGTACAGGCAGGTAATTATGAAACGACTTCCGAATGCTTCATGGCTATCTCAAACGGTACCGCAGATGTCTGCATCGTGGACCTTCCTACAGCTGAATCAGCAGCTCTGACAAACGATGACCTGCAGATCATTACACTGGATGAAGATGATGGTTTCACCGGTGATGATGAAATGGTTAATGTCTGCATCGCTACAAGAAAAGACGATACAGAACTGAGAGATAAGATCCAGGGAGCTATGGATTCCATTGGTTGGAATGACAAGGCAAAGATGGATGAACTGATGGATACAGTTCTGACACAGCAGCCGGCCGCTAACTAAAAAGAAATCAACTTAATAATGAAATGGCGAATGACCGCTTTTATCTGAAAAGATGAAAGCGGTCAGTTCTTTTAAAAAAGTAAATAAGGCAACTCTTTTAAATGTCTGATAGGCAGATAAAGTAATTCAGATGGTTAATAAAAAAATAACGGAGCAAGCAAGAAATAAATCCGTATAGAATGGATGGGGTGACATTATGTTAATTGAAAATCCAACAAATTCCCTTGAGTGGATGATATTCCTGGCTCAGAAATATTCAAGCATGTTCCTTTCCGGAACGTGGCTTACACTTTATATCGCCGTTATCGGCACCGTTATTGGCTTTGTCCTGGGCTTTGCAGTGGGTATTGTCAATGACATCAAGATTAATGAAGATGACAATATAATCAAAAAAATTCTGGTTCGCATCGTCAAGGTTATTTTTACAGTTTACGTTGAAATTTTCCGTGATACACCTATGATCGTTCAGGCCATGATCATCTATTTCGGTATCCGTCAGATGGGCTTCGAAAACCTGACTCCGGTAGTAGCCGGCATTATCGTAACCGTTCTGAATACCGGTGCTTACATGGGTGAAACCGTCAGAGCCGGCATCGGTTCCATTGACATGGGTCAGAGAGAAGGTGCCTGGGCCATGGGCATGTCACCATTTAAGACCATGTTCTATGTTGTTCTTCCACAGGCTTTCAAGAATATCATTCCTGAAATGGCAAACACCTTCCTGACAAACCTGAAAATGACTTCCGTCCTTAATGTTATCGCTGTTCAGGAACTCTTCATGGCAGCCAAGACAGTAGGTGGTAATTATTATAAATACTTTGAAGCCTATCTTGTTATCGCAGTTATTTACTTCGTTCTGTGCTTTGTCTTTGGCAAGATATTCAAGCTTATTGAAAAGAAGATCGAAGGCAAGAGTGATTACGCTCTGGCAGCCGAATATATGGATAATCAGTAAAGCATAGGAGGAAGAAAATATGAGTGAAGCTATTATTTCAATCCAGGATTTAAGTAAATCCTTTGGTGATCATGAAGTTTTAAGAAAAATTGATATTGATGTTAAAGCCGGTGAGATCATTTGCATCGTCGGTTCATCAGGATCAGGTAAGTCTACACTTCTTCGTTGCATCAATAAGCTGGAGAAGCAGACATCCGGCAAGATTCTTTATCATAATAAAGAAATCAAAAATGTACAGAAGGAAATCAATGAATACCGTTCGAAAGTAGGTATGGTGTTCCAGTCTTTCAATCTTTTTAATCATATGACAGTTTTGGAGAACTGCATGCTCTGCACAAGAAAGGTTCTCCATGTATCGAAAGAAGAAGCTTTCAAGAGAGCTATTGCCCATCTGAAAGAAGTAGGCATGGCACCTTACATCAATGCAAAACCAGGTCAGCTTTCCGGTGGCCAGAAACAGCGAGTAGCCATTGCCCGTTCCCTTTGCATGAATCCGGAGGTTCTCCTTTTCGATGAACCCACATCAGCCCTGGATCCTGAAATGGTAGGTGAGGTTCTTAATGTTATGAAAGATTTGGCAAAGACAGGTCTGACCATGATCATTGTTACTCATGAGATGGCTTTTGCACGGGATGTTTCTACACGGACTATATTCATGGATCGTGGTTATATCGCTGAGGATGCGGCACCGTCCGTCCTCTTTACAAATCCAAAAAATCCAAGAACCCGTGAGTTCCTTGGCAGATATCTGGCAGGTTAAGGGAGGCAGATCATGGAAAATTTTGTTGTAACTTTTGCAAGAGGTTTTGGTACAGGCGGTAAGGTTATTGCCTCACAGCTGGCTAAAGAGCTCGGTATTCATTGCTATGAAAATAGAATCCTGACTCTGGCCAGTCAGCTCAGCGGTCTGGATGAAAGTGTCTTTAATGCCGTTAATGAAAAAATGCGTGAAACCGGCGGTTTTTCATCTTTTTTGAAAGGCCTTCCTCGATCAAAAAATTATATTTCACGTAATGAAAAATTTGTTTCGGATGATAAACTTTTTGATTATCAGTGCCAGATTATCCGGGATCTCGCCTCAAGAGAGTCCTGTGTCATTGTCGGGAAATGCGCAGACTATGTATTAAAGGATGTGCCAAATGTGGTGAGTATATACATCGAAGCTCCCAGAGCTTTCTGTGTGGACCGAACTATTAAAAACATGGGAGTTACACCAAAGGTTGCCAATGCCACCATTGAGCGGACGGATAAGTTCAGAGCCGATTATTATAAGTATTATACGCATGGCAATTACTGGACGAATCCCGTTAACTATGACATGACCTTAAACAGCGAGAGAGTCGGTATTGAAAATTGTGTTAAGACCATTGAACAGTATATGATCATAAAAGGATTGATTACACCGGAAATGATCACACCGGCTGAACCAATTGAATAAAAACAGCAAAAGCAGGGCAAGTTAATGGGTCCTGCTTTTTTATAGTGGGAATATACCATTAAAGCATGTGATACTTTGAATGATCTAAATGATTTTAATATGAATTTCGTAGCGACACTGTATCCTACGAAGAAGGTTATTCATCTGTGATCGTTCTGGCAGGGATTCACCTTTTGAAATAGTTATACTAAACAGATGCGGAAATCCATGATATAATGAAGCATAAAATGTGTACGGGAGGATTACCGCATGATCGAGTTCAGATACGACACACAGCTTCTGATCGAGGGACATGATCTTGATGAAGACGAGATTAACGATTATATTACAGAAAATCTTAAGGGAGACTGCCTGCTGGCAGTAGGAGATGAAGATCTTATCAAGATTCACTTCCATACCAATGAACCCTGGGATCTTCTGAAATATGCAGCAACCCTGGGTGAGATCTTTGATATTGTTGTAGAAGATATGGATCGTCAGTCGAGAGGTCTTAAAGGTTAAAAAGAAAACGTCCGGCGGCTTTATGCAGGAAATGCATGAAAAGCCTGCCGGGCTATTTTTCTATATGTGGTGTAATCGCAGGAGCAAAAGTAAAGCTGTGCAGCGATTTTGCAAATGGGTGCTGATTGATTAACTTATGAAAATCATGATGCAAAAAAGGAGAGCAATAACTATGGATAATTTTGAATTTTATGCACCGACTCATGTGGTGTTTGGAAAGGATACAGAAAATCGTGCCGGTGAGATGATCGCAGAGGCGGGAGGAAGCCGTGTCTTTATTCTTTATGGCGGCGGCTCTGTTATCCGCAGCGGCCTTCTTGAAAAAGTAGAGAAATCCATTAAGGAAGCAAATCTTGCTTATAAGGTGCTGGGGGGCGTTAAACCTAATCCGGTTTTGAGTTTTGCTGAAAAGGCAAGAAAGGAAGCGGAAAATTTTGGGGCTGATTTTATCATGGCTGTAGGCGGAGGCTCTGTCATTGATACGGCTAAGGCCGTGGCTCATGGTGTGGCGAATCCCGGTGTGCCTCTTTGGTGTTTCTGGTCCGGAAAAGTGCCATTGAAGAAAAGCATTCCGGTAGGAGATGTTATCACGATTCCGGCGGCTGGTTCGGAAATGTCTAACTCTTCCGTGCTCACAAATGAGGAAACCGGTGAGAAAAAAGGCCTATCCACACCCCTTAACCGTTGTCGTTTTTCTATTTTAAATCCAGCTTATCTAACAACGCTGCCGGATTATCAGCTAGCAGCCGGTATTACCGATATTATGATGCATACGCTGGAGCGCTATTTTATTCCTGGTTCCAATGCCATGCTGACAGATGAAATTGCAGAAGGCCTTCTCCGTACCGTTATTACCTGCGGACGCAAGGCCCTTGCCAATAAAGAAGATACGGATGCTTTGGGAGAAATACTTTGGGCAGCATCTCTTTCTCATAATGATCTGACTCATCTGGGCCGCTGCCGCGATTTCTGCGTTCATAAATTTGGTCACGCCTTAAGTGCCCGGTATGATGTTACTCATGGCGCATCTTTGGCTTCTGTCTGGGGCAGCTGGGCTTTATATGTCTATGAAAAATGCCTGCCCCGTTTTGTGCGGTATGCTGAAAAAGTGTGGGGCATTACCTCGGAAAATGAAAAAGAGGCAGCCCGGGCCGGGATTGAGGCAACGGTGGCTTATTTCAAAGAAATCGGTATGCCCACTTCTTTAAATGATCTCCATATTGAAATGACAGACGAAGATCTTCATGCCCTGGCTCTTGCTGCCACCCAGAACGATACGGTAGCGATTTGCAAGATTGAACCTCTCCATGCAAAAGAATGCGAAGAAATTCTTCATAAGGCAAGAAAACAACAATGAACTTTAAATTAACCACAGAGGAAGAGACAGGGGTTATTTCCTTCAGGCACGAAAGGCATCGACATCCTGAACTTTCTCATAAAGAATATGAAACAACTAAAAAAATAAAAGAATACCTGGATGCGATTCCAGGCGTGGAAATCCTTTCATTGCCAACTTTGAAAACTGGCGTTCTGGCTCGCATTCGCGGCATGAAAGAAGGAAAAGAAGTAGCCCTTCGCTCCGATATCGATGCTATATGTCAGACGGAAGAAAATGACCTGCCCTGGAAGTCGGAAATACCGGGTATCATGCATGCCTGTGGCCACGATTTTCATATGGCATCTCTCCTTGGTGCAGCCCATATCCTTGCACGAAATCGAGAAAATATTGCCGGTACAATCGACCTTATATTTCAGGAAGCTGAGGAAGATACCAGCGGTATGCAGGAAATGTTGGACGACGGCATGCTTAATATCATTCATCCTGAAGCTGTCTTTGGACTTCATAACCGGCCTGAAGTTATGACAGGACAGGTGGTTTGCCATAAAGGCCCTCTCATGGCCGGTAAAACCAATGCCCGGGTCAAAATCAAAGGAAAAGGTGGTCACGGCTCCATGCCTCACCTGACCATTGACCCAATCGTTACCGCAGCTGCCACGATCACCGCTCTTCAGACCATTGTCAGTCGCAATACGGATCCGATGGACAGTCTTGTCCTTACCGTGGGATATGTTCATGGGGGAACACCGGAGTATCTGGTGGTAGATGAAGCGGAAATTGGTGTTACCATGCGTGCCTTAAAGAAAGAAACCATGAAAACAGCTCTTAAGCATTTTGAAATGATCGTTCAAAATACGGCGGCATCCTACGGCTGCGAAAGTGAAATTATCTATGAAGAAAAACTTCCTTGTGTGGATAATCCCAAAGAACTTTATGAAATGGCAAAGAAGGCTGCCGAAAATGTCGTAGGAAAAGAAAATATTATTGATACCCCTCCGGCTCTGGCCAGCGAAGATTTTGCAGTCCTTCAAAACCGGATAAACGGCTGGTTTTACTGGATCGGAAGCGGAACAGAAGGGAAAGAAAATGCCGCCTGGCATAAACCTCACTTCGAAGCCAATGATGCAGGCATTCGAGTCGCAGCTGAAGTCCTTTCGGAAGCAGCGATGCTTTATCTGCAAGACAGAGAAGACTAATTTAAGAAGATATTTTCCTTGCATAAAATAAGGGTTGAGAATATCATTTAAAAAGGTTTGAAGAAATTTTCATAAATAAAAAAATTTATTGTTGAATGTCGGTAACGTATGAGATGGAGGAACGAATATGTTAGAAGAACTGAAAAAACGCGTCCTTGACGCGAACCTCGACCTGGTAGCTAAAGGTATGGTCATCTATACCTGGGGAAACGTCAGCGAATTAGATCGGGAAACAGGCATCATGGCCATCAAGCCATCAGGTGTAGATTACGATGGTATGACAGCTGATGATATGGTCCTGGTAGATGTCAAAACAGGCGAAGTCGTAGAGGGTAAATGGAAACCATCATCTGATACACCAACCCATCTGGAACTCTATAGAGCTTTCCCGGAAATCGGCGGTGTTACTCACACCCATTCCGTCAATGCTGTAGCTTTCGCTCAGGCTGGCATGGACATCCCGGCTCTCGGCACAACCCATGCTGACTACTTCTACGGTGCTATTCCCTGTGCCCGTGAACTGACAAAAGACGAAGTCGAATCCGCTTACGAAATCAATACAGGCAAAGTCATTATCGAAACCATTAAAGAAAGAGGCTATGATCCGATGGCCATCCCGGGTATCGTTGTTAAAAATCATGGTCCATTCTCATGGGGAAAAGATGGTGCCGGTTCTGTTTATAATGCCGTGGTTATGGATAAAGTAGCTGAAATGGATATCAAGACACTGCAGCTTAATCCAAATGCATCTATGCAGCAGTATGTCCTTGATAAACATTATTATAGAAAACATGGCCCCAACGCTTATTACGGCCAGAAATAATTGTCAAAGAAGGGATTATACGCATTAAAAAACGCTGTCCCTGTTCATGAAAAAAACACTTAAAATACGATAAACAGGTCCTTCTTTCTCATTAATTTTGTGAAAGAAGGACTTTGCGTTGCAGGTGAGAAATGAAACGTTTAGGAATTTACATTAAAGAATACAAAAAGCAGGCCATCCTGGCTCCTCTCTTTAAAATGTCAGAGGCGGTGATGGACCTTCTTGTCCCTCTGGTGGTGGCAGCCATCATCAATAATGGCATTGCGGAAAATAACAGCGGCTATGTGGTCCGCTCCTTTATTCTCCTTATCGTACTGGCAGCGGTAGGACTTGGTCTTTCCGTTACAGCCCAGTGGTTTGCAGCAAGGACCAGTGTCGGTGTGGCCGGCAATATCCGTCAGGCCCTCTTTGCCCATATCCAGAAACTCAGCTTCAAAGAAATCGATACACTGGGCTCTGATACCCTGATCACCCGTATGACCAGCGATGTTAACCAGATACAGAACGGTCTTAACCTGGCTTTGAGACTTCTTTTGAGAAGCCCTTTTATCGTTTTCGGAGCCATGATCATGGCCTTCACCATAGATGTAAAATGTGCCCTTATCTTTGTTGTGGCCATTCCCGTTCTGTCCGTTGTGGTTTTCGGTATCATGCTCATGAGTATCCCAATCTTGAAAAAGGTACAGAAAGCCTTGGACGGCCTCCTTGGTGTGACAAGAGAAAATCTGACGGGTGTCCGCGTTATTCGTGCCTTTTGTCGGGAAGATGAATCAGTTAAGGAATTTGATGAGAAAAATGAAGCCGTCACCCGTCTTAATGAAGTGGCCGGCCGTCTTTCCGCTCTTATGAATCCGGTCACCTACGTTATTATCAATATTGCAGCTATTATCCTCATCAACCAGGGGGCTATCCAGGTTAATCTGGGTAATCTTCAGCAGGGGGATGTAGTTGCCCTTTATAATTACATGGCTCAGATCATTGTAGAGCTGGTTAAACTGGCTTCCCTTATTATTTCCATCAATAAAGCCCTGGCCTCAGCCTCACGTATTGAACAGGTTTTTGATGTTGAACCTTCTATTGAATACGGAACAGGTTCTGCTGATGAATATTATGTGGCAGCAGCTGATTCTGTGGTCTTTGATAATGTCAGCTTCACCTATGTAGAAGGAGCTGATGCAGCGGTGGAAAATCTTAATTTCAACGTCAAAAAAGGTCAGACCGTTGGTATCATCGGCGGTACCGGCAGCGGCAAGACCACGCTGGTCAGCCTGATCATGCGTTTCTATGACGCTACAAAAGGCAATATTTACATTGATGGACGTAATATAAAAGAATATTCAAAGGAGGCCCTGACAGAAAAGATGGGTATCGTTCCTCAGAAGGCTGTTCTTTTTGAAGGTTCCATACGTGAAAATCTTAAGTGGGGCAATGAAAATGCCACTGATGAAGAACTGCTTTATGCAGCAGAAATGGCTCAGGCCCTGGATGTTATTGAAAATAAGGGCGGTCTTGATGCTCACATTGAGCAGAATGGCCGTAATCTTTCCGGTGGTCAGAAACAGAGACTGACCATTGCACGGGCCCTTGTAAAAAATCCATCTATTCTTATTCTTGATGATTCTGCCAGTGCCCTTGATTATGCAACAGACTTAACGCTTCGCAAAGCCCTGGCAACCTTGAGTCACAATACAACAGTCTTTATCGTTTCCCAGCGTGCTTCCGGCATTCGTCACGCAGATCAGATCCTGGTTATGGATGATGGTGATCTGGCCGGTACCGGTACTCATGATGAACTTATGAAGAACTGCCCTGTTTACCAGGAAATTTATTATTCACAGTATCCGGAGGAAAGACCTTCGGATGGCAATAAAGAGAAGGAGGTGATGGCATGAAGAAAGCATCCGCCTTTTCAACATTGAAAAAAGTTATGAAGATTACAGGAAGGTACTGGGTTTTCCTTATCTTCAGTATTGTTCTGGCAGCCGCTTCCGTTATCCTGCAGCTTTACATTCCAAATGTTTTTGGAAATGCCATTGATGCCATCGTTGATGCAGGTAAAGTGGATTTTGCCATGGTGGCTTATTATCTTAAGAGGATATTGATTCTGGCTGTACTGGCCGGTGTATCCTTATGGGTCATGAATGTGATCAATAATCGTCTGGCCTTTAAAACAGTTCAGGATATTCGTGAAAAAGCTATTCGCAAGATTCAGACCATTCCCTTGTCTTATCTGGATTCCCATAGTACAGGGGATATTGTCCAGAGAGTTATTGCTGATGTCGATCAGCTCTCTGATGGTCTTCTTCTTGGATTTACCCAGCTTTTCTCAGGTGTTGTTACCATTATTGCTACATTGATCTTTATGTTTTCAAGAAATATCTGGATTACGATTATCGTGGCAGCCCTGACGCCGGTAAGCTTTATCGTTTCCAAGTTTATCGCCTCCCGGTCTTATCACCTTTTCTCGGAACAGACAAAGGTTAGAGGCAGGGAAACGGCATTTATCAATGAAATGATCGGGAATGAAAAGGTTGTCAAAGCCTTCGGTTATGAAGAAAAAGCCGAAAAACGGTTTGATGTTATGGACAAGGAACTGGTGGATTGTTCGGAAAAAGCCGTGTTCTTCAGTTCCCTGACAAATCCCTGTACGCGTGCCGTTAATAATGTTATTTACGCGCTGGTAGCTCTCTCAGGTGCCTTCTTTATCTGGGGCGGTTCCCTGACCGTTGGCGGCCTGTCTGTTATGCTTTCCTACGCTAACCAGTATATGAAGCCTTTTAACGATATCAGCTCCGTTGTTTCCGAACTTCAGAATGCCCTGGCTTGCGCGGCCCGTATTTTTGAACTGATCGAAACGAATTCTGAAACACCGGATCAGCCCGGGGAACTTAAAAATGTTAAGGGCGAGTTTGAGGTTGAAAATGTCAGCTTCTCTTATGACAAGAGTAAATCTCTCATCGAAGACTTCTCTTTGGAAGCTAAACAAGGTATGAAGATTGCCATCGTAGGTCCTACGGGCTGCGGCAAGACTACATTTATCAACCTTCTTATGAGATTCTATGATCCGGATAAGGGAAAAATTCTCATCGACGATACGGATATTTCTTCTGTTACACGGCATTCCCTTCGCAGCAATATCGGCATGGTGCTTCAGGAAACCTGGCTGAAAAATGGTACCGTTCGGGAAAATATTGCCTTCGGCAAGGAAAATGCTACGGATGAGGAAATTATCACAGCGGCAAAAGAAGCCCACAGCTGGGAATTTATCCGCCGTATGCCGGAAGGACTGGACACGGTTGTTACGGATGAGTCCTTAAGTCAGGGTCAGAAACAGCTCCTTTGCATTACCCGTGTTATGCTGTCTCTTCCGCCGATGCTGATCCTGGATGAGGCTACTTCAAGTATTGATACCCGTACAGAAATCCGTATTCAGAATGCTTTTGAAAAACTGATGAATGGGCGGACAAGCTTCATCGTAGCCCATCGTCTTTCTACCATTCGAACAGCCGATATGATCCTGGTTATGAAGGATGGCAAGATTATTGAACAGGGTAACCATGATACCCTGATGCAGAAGAATGGCTTCTATTCCCAGCTTTACAATTCCCAGTTTGCAGGAGTGGAATAAAAGCCGGTTCGGATTACATATTTAAAATACATAAACCGCTTCAGAAGGAAAAATCCCGATGAAGCGGTTTTGTATTCTCTTGTTTGCTTTTATCCAAAAGAGGCTTATAATGTCTCTGTATGATTCAGATTTCCTTTTGTCAGAAAAAGAAGGAAGATGACGATTGTCGGTTATTAAATGAAACGTATCATTAAACTCATTTCTTATAAGTTTCCAACGATTTTTTATTATTTTTCCGGGGAGGAATTAAAAAATGAACGTGCTGATCGTGGGCTGCGGTAAAGTAGGCTCAAGTCTGACTGCCCAGCTGTGTAATGAAGGCTACGAAGTCAGTGTATTGGATATTGATGCTGAGTGTGTCAATGATATCAGTAATTCTTATGATGTTCTTGGAATTGCAGGAGATGGTACCAGCATTGAGTCTCTGAAGGATGCCAATGTGGAACAGGCTGATCTTTTGTGCGCTGTCACAGATTCCGATGAAAAGAATCTGCTTTGCTGTGTTATTGCCCGACAGCTTTCATCCTGCCGCCTTGTAGCCCGTGTCCGGAAGCCGGTTTATAACCGTGAAATGGAATTCTTCCGGGATAAATTCGATCTGGCTATGGTTATCAATCCGGAAATGGCTTCAGCTCAGGAAATGACCAGGATTTTCCGTTTTCCGTCGGCTATCAATATTGATACTTTTGCCAAGGGAAGTATGGATCTGATGTCCTTCCGCGTAAAGGAAGGCTGTCCCATCTGCGGTTTGAGTCTTTCGGAAATCAGAAACCGTTTTAAATATGATGTGCTGATATGTGTGGCGGTGAGAGGAGATAAAGTTGTCATTC
>CAVDGK010000021.1:0-14314 GCA_963607995.1 Oscillospiraceae bacterium
GGTTAATCTGGATGACGAAGAAGAGCAGCCTAAAGCGCCGGAAACTGTTGAAGAAACCACCGAAGAAGCAGGGGCTGCAGATGCGGCAGCTGAAGATGAGGTTAAGAAACCCACAGATGCTGAGCAGGCTGAGGAAATCCGCAAAAAGACGGAAGAAACTCTTAAGGAAACCAATGCCCTGACCTGCGGTCTGCCTATGAACCCCAATACTTTAAGCTATGGTGAAAAACAGGCCGAGATCATTGAAGTTGTAACCTTGGATGATAAGGGAAATATTACAGGCAGTCTTGAGAAATTCAAACCCTTCAAGATACGCATGAAGGTACGGTTCAATTCTCCGGTTAACGATCCTATCTTTGCTTATACCATCAAGACCATCCGGGGAACAGAGGTTACAGGAACCAATACCATGTATGAGGACATTGCTATTCCTCCTATGAAGGCCGGTGATGAGATTGAGATCACCTTTGATCAGGAAATGAATCTGCAGGGCGGTGAGTATCTGGTATCCTTTGGATGTACCGGTTACATGGAAGGCGATTTCCGTGTATTCCATCGTCTCTATGATATTTTAAACATTACAGTCGTATCTTCCAAAAATACGGTTGGCTACTATGATATGGACAGCAAGATCACAACGAAAATGCTGTCAGATTAAAAAATGATACCGGGGTCAGAAGGTTCAAAACTCCGACGCATGATTGCTTGCAGGATAATATTTGATCCCGAAATCAAATGATTTACTGTTCAGAGCCTGCCTTCAAAATATGATATATTTTGTCGGTTTGGCTCTGAATAAAAAATTTCGAAAATTCCACTACGTGTTATATATAAATCAGATCATTAAAGGAAAGAATCTATGCAGCAGGAAAAGATTGGCGGCGTCATCTTAAATTTAAATGATTATCCGGGGCAGGATCTTTATTCAGATGGAGCCATCGAAGATGTGCTTTTGGATATTGCCATGCATACCGATCCGGCAGATTATGATAAAGTGATCGCCCAGAAGAAAGACTGGGCCATTTTATACCATTTTTCTAAAATCAGGACAAATATCCTGAGCTGGATGCCTATGACGGGGAATGAAAAAGTTCTGGAGATCGGTTCCGGTTGTGGTGCCATTACAGGCATATTGTCTGAAATGGCCGGCTCTGTTACCTGTGTAGAGCTTTCAAAAAAAAGAAGTCTTGTTAATGCTTATCGAAATAAAGATAAGGAAAATATTGAGATTCGTCTTGGCAATTTTCAGGATGTGGAAAAGGGACTGGAAAGTGATTATGACATGATTACCCTCATCGGTGTCCTGGAGTATGCCAATAATTATATTGATTCACCTGAACCTTATGTGGATTTCTTAAAACAGATAAGAAAGCATTTAAAAAAAGGCGGCAAATTGGTCATTGCCATTGAGAACCGCCTGGGCATGAAATATTTTGCCGGTGCCACAGAGGATCACAGCGGTCGCTATTTTGAAGGAATTGAGGGCTATGGTGAAAACAGCCGGGCTAAAACCTTTGCAAGACCGGAACTGGAAAATATTCTGATGAGAGCAGGACTGACCAGGGGCGAGTGGTATTATCCCTTCCCGGATTATAAGCTGCCCATGACCATCTATTCGGATGAGTACCTGCCAAAAAGTGGTGACCTCAAAAACTTTATCAACAATTTCGACCGTGAGAGAATGATTCTTTTTGATGAAGGCAAAGCGATGGAAACCATGGCAGATGGCGGTATGTTCCCCATTTTTTCAAATTCCTATCTGGTTATTGCTGAGGGAGAGACAACATGATCCTTTATACCAAATATTCTAATGACCGCCGACCGGAACTGGCCATCAGGACAATAATTCTTAAAGATGAAAATGGTCAGAGGAAAGTGCGAAAAACAGCTGACAATATGGAAGCCCGTGCACATATAAAAGCAATGGCGGAAAATGGCGATTCTTTGGAGAAAATATGTGCCGGTTCGGCATTTTGTGTTAATCGGCACAAGCTGATTTCATCTGATACCATCGAATTTGAATACTTAAGCGGCCGGACCCTTGAGGAAGAAATGAATGAAAACCTTAAGGATCCCAAGGCTTTAAAAGATAAACTTTCAGAATATCTGAAGGCTATTGAAGCTCTTTCCGATGTGGAATTTAAAACGACGGAAGCTTTTGAAAATGTTTTCGGAAAGAACCTTTCATTTAAAAATAAAGCAGCCATTTCGGTAGCAAACATCGATATGGTACTGAGCAATATTATCATTAATAATGGCTGGCAGATGATCGATTATGAGTGGACTTTTAAATTTCCGGTTCCTGTGTCCTTTATTATCTGGCGGATTATTCATTATTATTTCAGCTTTAAAGGTGAAGATATTCAGTTCGTTAGAAATGAATTGGCAGAAGAATTTGATCTGAAGGATGAAGATGCTTTATTTGACGGCATGGAACGCTCATTCCAACGATATGTAGATGGATCCCATAAGGCACTCAGACATTTGTATCAGGAAATCACACCGGGTGTATTAAAGATTGGCGCCAACCTAAATGCAACGGTTGGCGGTGATAAAACTTTCGATATGGTAGTCTCCGAGGTTAAAGACGGTATTTTGTCCGATGACAGGAGAAGCTATGTATCGAATCAGGATGGCTGCCTTGAGGCGGATATCCCAGTTGCCGGCATGCAGGAACTTAATGTTAAATTTGCTGAGCAACCGATGATCATCCATATCCTGAGTGCTTTGGCAGATGGAAAAGAATTGACACGGGATGCATTTTATGGCGGTCCTTTAAATATTCATAATAAAGATCTTGTTATGGTTTCAGGTGAAAGAAACATGCGGATTCGTTTGCAGGGCCAGGTTTCAAGTCTGCATCTTTCTTTCAAGGCTGATCTTGTGGATCCCCGCATGATTGGCACCCTGGCAGATCTTGGCGCCACCATTTACGGGGAGCAGATCGAATGGAATGAAAAAGAAAGACAGTACCGTCAGGAGATTGAACAGCTCAAAGAGCGTGTCCGGCGGGATGAAGATTTGCTGGAGATGCGGAGTAATGCGACCATAGAACTGGGTCAGACAAAAGTTGTAAAGGCTTATAGAAAGCTGCGGCTTAAAATGGGCAAGGGTGATCCTATGGAGTATTTAAGACCTCATCTGGATCATGAAAAGTCGGAGATTATTTATAATGTAGATTCCGTTACGTATCATCAGCAGTATCTGACCGTCCATGGCTGGGTTTATGATCCTGTTTATAAGCGGGAAACACTTCGCTTCTGTGATGGAGATGGAACACCACTCAAAGTCGGCATTCAAAGAAAGCTTCGACCAGATGTGACGCAGCTTTTCGGTATTGAATCCTGGCGCATGGTGGGCTTTGATGCCAGCTTTACTTATGAAGAAGTAAAAAGCACACCTCTTATCCTTGAGATCGAGGATCCAAGAGGTTATTTTGCCCACCGCATCGATCTTGACAATAAGATGCTGGAAAAGGGAAGAAATGGCAGTATCAAACCTGAAATAGAAAATGAAGGCACTTATGATGATTTTTTTCATCTGACCCGTCCGGGAAAGGATGAACTTTCAAGGCAACGGGTTGAAAAGTTTCCCTATGAGCCCCTGATCAGTATCGTGATCCCGCTTTATAAAACAACGGAGATTTATCTGAAGGCCCTGCTTGATTCGCTGCTGGCTCAGACTTACAGTCATTTTGAAATCTGTTTGGCTGACGGAAGCCCGGATGAGAATTGTCATCATGTGATCAGGGAAAATTACGGATCGGAAAAAAGAATTGTCTATAAACATCTCGAACAAAATAAAGGCATTGCATATAATACCAATGAAGCCATAGCTCTTGCGAAAGGAGAGTTTATCCTTCTGGCTGATCATGACGATGAACTGGCTGAAAATGCCCTCTATGAGATCGTAAAGTCATTAAATGAATTCTCGGATGCAGACGTCGTTTATACCGATGAAGACAAGATTTCTTCTGATGGTAAGGTTCATTTTGATCCTAATTTTAAGCCGGATTTTGACCTTGATTATTTAAGAAGCACGAATTACATCTGCCATATTTTCTGTGTGCGAAAAACACTTGTGGATGAAGTAGGTGGTGAGCGAGAAGGTTTTGAAGGCGCTCAGGATTATGATTTTATTCTTCGGTGCACAGAGAAGGCACGAAAAATTGTTCATGTCCCCAAAGTTCTTTATTACTGGCGTTCTTATGCAGAATCAACGGCTTCCGATCCTACAGCAAAAGGCTATGCACGGGAAAGCGGTCGTAGGGCTTTGCAGGAACACTATGAGCGGCTTGGGGTGAAGGCTGGTGTTTATTTTATTGAAGGCGGCGATGGTTATTTTAAATCCCGTTTTTTAGTAGAAGAGGCTCCTTTGGTATCGGTGATCATTGTAGAAAATGAAAAGGAAAATGATCTGCAAAAGACAAAATCTTTTGTAGAGACAAAATCTCATTACAAAAATAAAGAGGTTTTGAGTTCTGCCCGGGATGCCATTTCACTGAATCAGTCAGTTCGAAAAGCAAAGGGCAAGTATGTAGTCTTTTTGGAAGCCGGTTCAGAAATAAAAAGTCCGGAATGGATTGAGGAATTGCTTTCCACTTTTAAGAGGGAAGAGGTTGGCGCTGTTGGCAGCAAGATGCTTTATGAAGATGGCACCATTGCTCAGGCAGGACTTGCTCTTTCGAAGGATGGATCGATTCATTATACTTATAAAAATGCTAAGGATGATATTCGTTTTCATTATGGAAGAGGCAATGTCGTGCATGGTGTGAAAGCAGTATCCCTTGGTGGAATGATGACAGAGAAGGAAACTTTCGAGAAGTATGATGGTTTTACTGAAGCTTTTACGGAAGATTATCTGGCAGCGGATTACTGTCTGAAACTGAGCCAAAAGGACTACAAAATAGTAGAAAATCCTTTTTCTGTTCTGATCAAAGGGACGACGGAGAAGGTACTTTCAGATAATGAAAGGGCCGTATTTATGAGCAGATGGAAGAAAGAACTTGAAAAAGGTGATCCCTTCCAAAATCCAAATCTGGATGCTGAAAATGAAAAATATATAAAAATGACAGAGTAACCGCCGGAAGGTTTGTGGAGAAGATTATGAAGGAAGAAAAAATGACTTTGACAGATGAAAATGCCGAAGTCCTGGAAAAACTTCAAAAAGAAAATAAGGAGCTTAAAGAAAAGTACGAAAAGCTGAGAAAAGCTCTCATTGAAAAAAATGAACTGACGGCTCGGATTGCCGGTAATCATTCCATGAAGTTTATCAGGAAGGCTTTGAAAAAAGCCGGAAAAGGGGATCCCTTCGATATATTACGTCCAAAAGTGACCCTTGAAGAAAGCGGCTTGCATAATAATATCGATACCATTTCTTATCGAAATGGCCATATGATCATTCGTGGCTGGGCCTATGATATTTTTAATCAGGAAATACCGCCCATTCTTGTACGGGACAGGAGTCGTATCGTACCGGTTACTGAACATCGCTATCCCCGCCAGGATGTTAATGATTCTCTGGGAATTTCTTCTGATGCCTGTACAGGTTATTCGCTCCGTATTGATCTGAAGGAATTAAGCCATCACGTGATTACTGTGGAGTATGAAAATGAAAAAGGTTATCTGCCGGTGGAGGTTTCTGTTCTTCTAACAGAAGAAGAAAGAAAAAAATTTTACAGTAAAAATGCACATCCTATTTATGCTGTGGATAATGCCGGATACGATGACTGGTTCCATGAACATCGTATCACAGAAGAGGAATTGGAAAAGCAGAGAAATGAAGCATTTGCCTATATGCCTAAGATCAGCATTTGTATTCCTCTTTACAACACACCGGAAAGATTCCTTAAGGAGCTTCTGGATTCCCTCCTTGGCCAGTCTTATTCTAATATAGAAATTTGTCTGGCAGATGGCAGCACTTCTGACGAAGTGGGCCGGATCATTTCTGAGAATTATCAGGATCAGAGAATTATTTATAAAAAGCTCGATAAAAATACGGGTATTTCCGGTAATACCAACGCTTCTTTTGCCATGGCAAGTGGTGATTTTATCATGCTTTCAGATCATGATGATACCTTGGAGAAGGATGCTGTTTTCGAGATAGTCAAAGCCATCAACAGTCGGGATGATGTGGATATTATTTACACGGATGAAGATAAACTTATGCTTACCCAGGGGGTTTATTATAGTCCGAACTTTAAACCTGATTTCAACCCCGACCTTTTGTGTACAAACAATTATATTACCCATATTTTCTGTGTGAGAAAATCGGTTGTGGATGAGGTTGGTGGAGAAGATCCTGCTTTCGATGGAGCCCAGGATTATGATTTTATCCTGCGTTGCACCGAGAAAGCCCGTTTCATTGCCCATGTTCCCAAGATGCTTTATCATTGGAGAGCTTATGAGGCTTCCACAGCCGGCAATCCGGAAAGCAAGCTCTATGCCTATGAAAATGGACGCCGGGCTATCGAGGAGCATTATAAAAGATGCGGTATTCATGCCAAAGTTGAACTGGCTGAGGATTATGGTGCTTACAGAACCCGTTATGAGATCCAGGGAGAACCGCTGGTATCCATTATCATTCCAAACAAGGATATGAAGGACATCCTTAAAAGATGCCTGGATTCTATTTTTGAAAAGAGCACCTACAAAAATTATGAAATCGTTATCGCGGAAAATAATTCCGAGACAACTGAGATTTTTGATTATTATAAAGAACTTCAGGCCGAACATGGAAATGTACATGTTGTGACTTGGAAAGATAAATTTAATTACTCGGCCATTAATAATTTTGCTGCTAAGACAGCAAAAGGAGAGTATTTTATCTTCCTCAATAATGACACGGAAGTTATTACCGAAAACTGGATTGAGGAAATGCTGGGTTATTGCCAGAGAGGCGATGTGGGTATGTGTGGCGCACGGCTTTATTATCCGGATGATCGTCTGCAGCATTGCGGTGTGGTCGTTGGAATTGGGGGTATCGCCGGTCATATCTGCCATCTTGAAAAGAGAGACCAGGGCGGCTACTTTGGACGTGTCGTTAAGAGCCAGGATGTCAGTGCCGTCACCGCCGCCTGCATGATGATGCCGGCCCATGTCTTTAATGAAGTAGACGGTTTTGATGAAGAATTTGCCGTAGCCTATAATGACGTCGATCTTTGTCTTAAAGTGCGGGATAAAGGATATCTTATTGTTTATGATGCATGGTGTATTCTTTATCATTATGAATCCTTATCCAGAGGTTCGGATGACGAAGCAGTAGATGCGGCTAAGCATGCCCGTCAGATGGAGGAGGCAAAAAGACTGCAGTCTCACTGGCCGGCTATTTTCCGGGATGGCGACCCCTACTTTAATGCCAATTTGGATCTGGACACTTCAGATTATGTACTGAAGGGAACCATCCCGCCAAATTATTCCACACTGGCTGTACAGCGTGAAAGGGAGGAAATGAAAAAGTGATCATTAATAACGGATTTTTGATCAAAAACGACCGCTTTTCACTGACAGAGGAAAATCTCTACTTTTTGAGAGGATGGCTGGCTCCACGGAATGAACTGAGTGCCTTTCTTGATGGTCAGTCCTTTCCTATGGAAATAAGACCTTTGACGGAAAATGTAGATGAAAGGTATGGCGGTGCCGAAACCCTCGCCTGCTTTAAGATTCCGTCTGATATTGAAAAACATAGGAAACTTAAAGTGTATGTTTCCGGTGAAAAAGGCAAGAGGCTTTGCTTTGAGATTAAAATAAAAGATCTTGTGGAAAAAATGAATCCTATTAAGGTCTTTGTGGATGCTTATACAGTAAATGCTGCTGATGGTCTTTTCCATCTCCAGGGCTGGGTCGTTGCCAAAGAAGCTGTTACCATCAAGGTGCAGGATGAGAGCGGCAATGTGCCATCCGGTAAGGTGGAAATGTATCAGCGAATGGATGTGGTAGATCTTTTTGATGAATATAAGGTAGACGATCATTGCGGTTTCAATATTGAGCTTCGTCCTGTACCGACTTCATCCGTTACCGTAACTTTTACTTCCGGCAGCCATACACTGGTGAAAACCTATAAAACCAGCAAGGCCAGTGCCAAAATGGAGAGAATGAATCATCTTTCCAAAAAAGGTATGGAATATCTTAAATATAATGGCCTTTCGGCTTTGGTTAAAAAGACGTCAGACAAGCTTTTTAATCCGGCTCAGAAGCCGGTGATTTATACGGAATGGATCAAAAAGCATCTTCCCAGCGACAGGGAACTGGCAAAACAGAGAAATGATCATTTTGAAAATGGACCTCTTTTCTCCATTGTGGTTCCTCTTTATAAGACACCGGAAGAGTATCTTGTGCAGTTAGTGGATTCCATCAAGGCTCAGACCTATCCGAACTGGGAGCTGATTTTGTCAGATGGCAGCGGTGAGACAAGTCCACTGGATGCTGTATTGGATAAATTGGAAGAGAGTGACAAAAGGATTCGAACCATACGCAATCACAAACAGCTTCATATTGCGGAAAATACCAATGCTGCCATAGAGGCAGCAAAAGGCGATTTCATTACCTTCTGCGATCATGATGACCTTTTGGTGCCCAGTGCTCTTTATGAAAATGCGGCCCTGATCCGGAAAAATCCGGAGGCTGAATTTATCTATACGGATGAAGATAAGATTGGTGTTGGCGACATTTACATGCAGCCAAATCTTAAGCCGGAGTTTGATCCGGATTTCTTAAGATCCGTAAACTACATCTGCCACCTGCTGACAGTAAAGAGAAGCCTTATTGATGAAGTAGGTATGCTGGATCCGTCCTTTGATGGTGCCCAGGATTATGACTTTGTCTTAAGATGCACGGAAAAGACCAAAGCTATTTATCACATTCCTAAGGTCCTTTATCACTGGCGGTTCTTTGAAGGCAGTACAGCGGCTAATCCGGAAAGCAAGACCTATGCTTTTGAAGCCGGAAAACGGGCTATTGAGGCACATTATAAGAGACTGGGGATTCCGGCAAGCGTGGAGATGGGACCCTATCCCGGTCTTTACCGCACGGTTTATCATTGGGATGAAAAACCGCTGGTTTCCATTCTTATACCAAATAAAGATCATACACAGGATCTTGATAAGTGCATACAGAGTATTGATCGAAAGAATATTTATCAGAACTACGAGATTCTTGTTATCGAAAATAACAGCACCGAGCCGGAGACTTTTGAGTATTACAAAAAGCTGGAAGCTGAAAATAAGAAAGTCCGCATCCTTTATTACAAAGGCGGTTTCAATTACTCGGCTATCAACAATTTCGGCGCAAAAGAAGCAAAGGGTGAATACCTTTATCTTCTCAATAATGATACGGAATTCATTAGCGATGATGTCATTGGCGAGCTTGTGGGATTTTGCCAGAGAGAGGATGTAGGTGCCTGCGGATCTCTTCTTTATTACGAAGACAATACCATTCAGCATGCCGGTGTTATTGTTGGCTGGGGTGGTGTGGCAGGCCATGCTTTCGTTAATCAGAAGAGAGGCGAAACCGGTTATCAGCATCGTGTCATTTGCCAGCAGGATCTTTCGGCCTGTACGGCAGCCAGCCTTATGGTTAAGAAGAAGGTCTTTGATGAGGTCGGGGGATTCACGGAAGAACTGGCTGTGGCCTTTAATGATATTGACCTTTGCATGAAGATTCGAAGAGCGGGATATCTCATTGTATACAATCCCTATTGTGAGCTTTATCATTATGAATCGAAGTCCAGAGGTTTGGATCAGGGAAATAAAGAGAAGGTGGAGCGTTTTGGAAGGGAGATGGCCTATTTTCAGAAGACATGGCCGGACATTCTCCGGGATGGCGACCCCTATTACAATCCGAATTTCTCTATGGTAACACAGGATTTTTCATTGAAGCATAATTAAAGATTAAGTTGTATAGGCATCTCGACCTTAAACAGGTCTGCACGAATAGACACGCTTCCGCTCCGCTCGTCGAGCAGCGGTACTAAATTCGTTCATCGCAGGCTTGCTCGAACTCATTAAGTACCGGCCTCCTCGAGGGTCTTCCTTAGCAGGCCTGCATCGGCCTCGATGCATACGACAACACTTTATTCAAGAAAGGAAAAGATTATGAAAGCATTTGTAACAGGTGTAGCCGGCCAGCTTGGCCATGACGTTGTAAACGAACTGATCAAACGCGGCTATGAAGCCGTTGGAACTGACCTGGCTCCGGAATATGCCGGTGTACAGGATGGCACAGCTGTCTGCACAGCTCCTTACGTATCCATGGATATTACAGACGAAGCAGCCGTTGAAAAGACGATCAAAGAAGCAGGTGTGGATGCCGTTATCCACTGCGCAGCCTGGACAGCCGTTGATAAAGCAGAAGAATGCGAAGAACTTGTCCGTAAGATCAATGCAGGTGGAACTGAAAACATTGCCAAAGTCTGCAAAGAACTGGACATCCCCATGATGTATTTCTCTACAGATTATGTCTTTGATGGTCAGGGTACACGTCCCTGGGAACCGGATGATAAGTATAATCCCCTTGGCGCTTATGGCAGAACCAAGGCAGAAGGTGAAGTTGCAGTTAAGGAAAACCTTGAAAAATTCTTCATCTTAAGAATCGCCTGGGTATTCGGTGTTAACGGCAAGAACTTCATCCGTACCATGCTGAACCTGGCTAAGACCCATGACACTTTAAGAGTTGTTAATGATCAGATCGGTACACCGACCTATACCTATGACCTGGCCCGTCTGGTTGTTGATATGATCCTGACAGATAAATATGGTATTTATCATGTTACAAATGAAGGCGATTATATTTCCTGGTATGATTTTGCCTGCGCCATTATGAAAGAAGGCGGAGCTGATCATGTTACAGTTAATCCATGCACTTCAGAAGAGTATGGTGCACAGGCTGTTCGTCCTTACAACAGTCGTATGAATCGCTCTAAGCTGGTAGAAAATGGCTTTGAACCTCTTCCCAGCTGGCAGGATGCGTTAAAGAGATATGTCGCCATTTTGAAAGAGAGAGGCGAAGTTTAATTCAAATATTTAGGTAGAAGGAGCCGGAATAAAGGCAAATGGAAAAAACAAAACTGACAAAAATGAATCGCAAAACGGTGCTGTTTCTGTTACTGGCAGTGGCATTGACCTGCCTGGTTGCCTTTAATCAATATATTTTTGGAAATAAGCTTATGGCTTTTGATGATATCGGCTCCGATACCATCCAGCAGTACCTGACCCAGTACAATACCATTATCACCAAGATCCAGAATGGAGACTGGTCGATTTGGAATGAGTATTATGGTTTTGGGGCCAACATGTATATGCTGAACCCTTTTAATCCCATGCTGATCATTCTTTATATTATCGGTATCTTCAGCGGGATTAAGACCGTTGCTTACGTTCTCATCTGGTGGTATATGGCAGAAATTCTGCTGAGTGCTTTTTGTGCTTATACCTATCTTTCAGTCTTCAACCTTGGAGAGCGGGCGAAGGGTGTAGCCTCTTACATGTTTGCCTTCAACGGTTTTCTTATCGTTTGGGGACAGCATTACCAGTTTGGCGTGGTATGCATTCTCTTTCCATTGCTTCTTTGGGCGGTGGAACGGATGCTCCGTAATAAAAGATGCTGGCCGGCTCTTGTCATCGTATCAGCTCTTATTACTTTAAACAGCATGTACCTGGCCTACATGATGTTTTTGTGTGTAGCATTCTATGTGATGTTCCGTGTCCTTATGCGGGAGAAGAATAATTTCATTGGCTGGTTTAAGAAAGTCTTTTCACTGGCTATGCCTATGGTGCTGGGACTGGCGATCGGTGCCATTTCCCTTTTGCCGTCCTATATGGCCATTTCCAGTGTGTCCTCCCGTTTGAATTCCGATCTTACAATTTTGGGACGACTTTCCGGTTCTTTTACCCCTTATGTCTCTACCTATTATCGGACTCTTCTGGACCGGATCTTTACCAGTACGGGTGAAGGCATCAATGCTTTTGATGGGTATCTGAATTATTACGAAGCACCATGCATGTTCTTTACCACTCTTTTTGTAATTCTCTTTTTCCAGTATATTTTTACCCTGCCATCCCAGAAATCTAATAGGAAACAGAAAATCCTGCAGATTATTTTTCTGATTCTGGCAGCAGCCGGTCTTTATTTCCCGGCAGCGGGGGTTATATTAAATGGATTTACGGCACCATTTTCACGTTACACTTTCCTTTACATGCCCTATTTCCTGTTGATTTCAGCCTTTACGCTGGAGCGAATGATCAAGGAAAAGAAGCTTTCACTGATTGCCCTTATTTTGTCGGGAGCCCTGATTATTTGGCGGTATGTTTACATCCTTAAGATGCCCTGGATTCATTCAAGACGCATGCTTTTGCTTCTTCTGGCATCCGGTTTTTGTATGGTATGCGGCATTCTGATCCTCCATTTTGCAAAAAATAAGACAATTCGGAAGCTTATGATCGCCGGTCTTATTTTTGTTCTTGGCATTAATGCTTGTGCTGAAACCTATAGCAATTTTGGCAACCGGGAAGTGTTGGAAAAGGATGATGATTATTTTAATTATCTGACGGATGAGGATACACTGGAAGCTCTTCGCATGATCCGGGAAGCTGATGATGGCAGCTATCGTATTGAAAAGCTTTACGGTGCCACAACCAGCATGGATTCCCTGCTTTTGGGATATCAGTCAGATAGCACCTATAATTCAACCCAGAATCGTTACATTATTGATTATGTCAATGATTTCTGGCCGACACTGGTTTACCTGGATCAGAATCATTATGATTTTGAAGAAGGAACGGATAATGCGGATCAGGCAGCCCTTACCGGTGTCAAATATATTCTCTATGATTCAGAGGATGATGACGGTGATACGATTCCGGAAGGCTACAGTCTCTGGAATACCGTTGGTTCAGTGGAAATCTACAAGAGTGATACAGTAGAATCCATTTATACTTTCTATGATGAAGGCTCATATACCCAGCAGGATAATGAAGTAACGGTCAATTATGAAGACCGGGATGAGAATGCTGATATCGGGCTGGAAGAAAGTATTTCAACAGATGAAAGTGCCGGTACGGTGACAGTATCGGAAAGCGGTGTACTCTTTACCGGTATTCCTTATGAAGAAGGCTGGTCCATTACCGTGGACGGTGAAGAGCAGACAACGCTCCTGGCTGATGAAGGATTCCAGGCCGTGTATCTTTCAAGCGGAACGCATACGATTTCTATTAAATATGTCTGTCCCCTCTTTAAAGAGGGTGTCATGGTTTCCGCTGCCGGAATCATTGTCTTTATCCTGCTTTTGATCATACGTCGAAGAAGGGCGGTTGCAAAATAATGTCATCTTTATATAAGGTCGTCAAGGCCTGGCGTTATCTTAAACATTTTGGCTGGAAAGAATTCTGGGTTCGTGTACGGGACCGTCTGGAGCCGGAGGATGTTCCCTACGATCCTTGGTTTAGATCCCATTGCCCGGATGAAAAAGAACTGGAAAAACAAAGAAAAAAAGGGGTTCCCAACGGTCCCCTTATTTCTGTTGTGATTCCGGTATATAAGACACCTCCTGAATTTTTAAGACAGCTTTTGGATTCCCTAAAGGCACAGACCTATGAAAAATGGGAAGTGTGCCTGGCGGATGCTTCAGGAGATGATGATACTGTCCGGAATACTTTAAAAGACTACGCCGGAGAGAAACGAATCCTTTACAAAAGACTGGAAAATAATGGCGGTATTTCCGAAAATACGAATGCTGCCGTGAAGATGGCCAACGGAACTTATATCGGTTTTATGGATCATGATGACCTCTTAGCACCTCAGGCTCTTTATCGTATGGCACAGGCGGCCGCTGATGGAGCAGACCTTATCTATTCGGATGAAGATAAGGTGACGCATGACCTCAAAAAGCACCTGCAGCCCCATTTCAAACCGGATTTTAACCCGGACCTTCTGCGGTCTAACAATTACATCACTCATTTTCTTGTGGTGAAAAAATCCCTGATCGGGGAGGATGAACCTTTGAATCCGGTTTATGACGGAGCTCAGGACTACGATTTTATCCTGCGTATGACGGAAAAGGCGCAGAAAATTGTTCATGTACCGGAAGTCCTTTATCACTGGCGGACTCATGAGGCATCGACAGCCGATAATCCTATGTCAAAGCTCTATGCCTATGAAGCCGGCAAAAGGGCTATAGAGGCTCAGCTTGAAAGAGAAGGTTTAAATGGAGAGGTTACCCTTCTTCCGGATTATGGTTTCTACCGCGTGAAATATCCGGTGCAGGGCAAGCCGCTGGTTTCCATTATTGTACCCAATAAGGATCATGTGTACACTTTAAAATC
>CAVDGK010000022.1:0-13960 GCA_963607995.1 Oscillospiraceae bacterium
ATGCCATTACCTCTTCTGGCTCAGCACTCTCAACTATCGGTTCTGCTATTTCTTCATCAACGAAAGATTCTGCAACAACCGATTCAGCTGTTTCTTCAACGTAAGATTCTTCGACGACCGGCTCAACAGCTTCATTTTCTACGAAAATTTCGCTTTCTGCATTATCCTCTGCATTTTCCACAATAACATTACCGGGAACATACTCTGTCGGTTCGCCATCATTCTCTTCAAACGAAACTGACTCATTATTTTCTTCTTCCACCGGAACCGATTCAGCCTTAACTTCTTCTACTTCCGGTTCATCTGAAACAAAGCCTGTTTTTGCGAAATCACCAGATGCAATCTCACCGGCAAGAGCACTCTTTGTTTCAGCGAAAAGAGCATTCAGATCCACTTCTTCCGTCTTGGGATAATCATTAATGCTCATCTGACGGGCTTCTGTCTTAATTTTCAGCCCCTCATCTGCCACTCCGCCATTCTCAGGTTCAAGGCTCTTTACCTTATACTGGGAATAATTGTCTGAATGGCTTGAAATGTAATCATCCACATCTGCTTTTTCAAAATGCTCTGTCATTTCAGGCATATCGTCAATGGAAGGAGCCGGCTGCTGAAGTCCTGAAAATACAGCACGGATCGAGCTGGCCAGCTGATCCTTGTTAGCCTCCGATGAAAGAGGATTTGATCCTTCTACCAGACTTCTCCGAGCATTAAGACGGGATGCTCCCAGTGCCTTTTCTTCCGGAATCGCTGCTGCGGCAGCCATATCCAGCTTATCGATGGATTCTGACATACGAGCTGCTTTGCTCTTGTGGCCGGTATTTTTCTTAGGCTCTTCCTGTGCCGGTGCTGTACTTACCGGAGTTTCTTCTGCCTTAGGTGTCACAATAGGTTCTGCAGAAGGAACAGGCTCGTTCTTCGGTGCTTCCACTTTTTCTTCTACTGCCGGTGCCTTCTTCTTTACCTGGCGATTGTCATATTTTTTCTGTTGGGCCGGAGAGAGAGGCTGTACCTGCATCTTTAGTTCCATAGCCTTTGTGACATACTTGCCTTCCGAGAACCAAAGAATAATATCATCGCAGGTCTCTACGCATTTTTCTTCCTGACCGGCTTTCAAATAAAGACGTGCCAGTTCATAAGACCAGCGTTCCGTATACTCTCTATCCTTCAGTTTTTCCAAAACCTTGATCTGTTCATCCAAAGAACGACCTTCGGCTCTCTTAACTTTATAATCCAGGATATATTTTGAAGAATCATGGGGTGCCAGTGCACTGAGTTCATTAGCATAGCCTTTGGCTGCTGACACATTTCCCACACGAAGGGACAATTCTGCCAGACGATAAACCACCGTCTTGCTGGTTGATGATCTCTTGTAGGCATATTTCAGAACCCGCAATGCATCTTCATAACGTTTGTTAGCTTCGTAGATTTCGCCAACCATATAAAGTGTCCGCACGCTTTTTACATGACGCCAATCAATGGTATCAACCAGATCGGCCGCCTCGGGGAATTTTCCTTCCTCTGCCAGAAAGCTGATTTCTTCCAGCTTTTCTTTATATTCGATCTTATCCAAATAAATCACCTCTTAAAAACGCATTGACCTATTTTAAAAATAGCTGCAACGCAATTTTAGTTACAAAGTAATGCATTCAGCTCCGGCAGTTACGAGGCTTATTTTCTGCCTGTTTCAAGCCTATGCTTAATGCTCGTCTTAAACATTTTATAGTCTTAAATTTTTATAATAACAGACCCTTTTAAATGCTTACACTTACTCAAGATAATATCAGAATTAAGAAAAACTGTAAAGTAAGGAGACGCAAACAGCCGCCATATTCATGGCGGCTGCATTTTGCATTTTAAATTTCAGAGAGCTCGGTATCTTTAGATGACAAGCTGACTCTTTTTTTCTTTAATTTTTCTCTCAAAGTTATCTTTGAGCATCAAGCCCGGGATTTATTTAACCACAAGCTTTTTAAGATGCCAGATATCCTCGACATACTCTTCGATGGTTCTGTCGGATGAGAACTTGCCGGAGCATGCTGTATTCAGCATAGCCATCTTTGTCCAGTTCTTTCTGTCACGGTAAGCCTTTTCAACATCCTTCTGAGCGCTGGCATAAGACCAGAAATCAGCCAGAATGAAGTACTTATCCGGATGACCATAATTACCTGTCAGGAGAGACTCATAGATCGGGCGGAACAGTTCCTTATCTTCAGAGAAAGTTCCATCAATCAGAGAATCCATAACGGCATGGATGGTCGGATCATTATTATAGATACGTACCGGATCGTAGCCGCCATTTTCTTCATAACGGATAACTTCATCAGAGCTAAGACCGAAGATGAAGGCATTTTCCTTGCCGACCTCACGAACGATTTCAACATTGGCACCGTCCATTGTACCCAGTGTCGGAGCACCGTTAAGCATAAACTTCATGTTGCCGGTACCTGAAGCTTCCTTGCTGGCTGTTGAGATCTGCTCGGAAACATCGGCTGCAGCAAAGATGATCTCGGCGTTGCTGACTTTGTAATCTTCAATGAATACAACTTTCAGCTTGCCGCCAATGCTCTGATCGTTATTAACCACATCAGCCACAGAGTTGATCAGCTTGATAATAAGCTTAGCGATCTTGTAACCGGCTGAAGCTTTAGCACCGAAAATAAATGTTCTGGGATAGAAATCCATTTCCGGATCTTCTTTAAGCTGCTTGTAAAGGTACATAACATGCAGAATATTCAGCAGCTGTCTCTTGTATTCATGGAGACGCTTAACCTGAACGTCGAAGATGGAATTCGGATCAACTTCAATACCATTGTGTTCTTTAATGTATGCAGCCAGACGCTCTTTATTTGCTCTCTTGATAGCAGCAAATTCCTCAAGAGCCTTATCATTTTCAACATAGGGTTTTAAGGCACTGATCTTGGAAAGATCTGTGATCCATTCATCACCGATCTTGTCTGTGATCCAGGAAGCCAGCTTCGGGTTGCCCTTTAAGAGGAAACGACGCTGTGTAATACCATTTGTCTTATTATTGAATTTCTCCGGCATCATTTCATAGAAATCTTTCAAAACATTATTCTTGAGGATTTCTGTATGAAGTTCAGCAACACCGTTAACGGAATGACTGCCGACGATAGCCAGATAAGCCATACGAACCTGTCCGTCATAAAGAGGAACCATGTTCTTGATCTTGGATTCATCGCCCGGGTACTTGGCACGAACCTGTTCCTCGAAACGACGATTGATTTCTTCCACGATCTGATAAACACGGGGAAGAAGCTTCTTAAAGAGGTCGATGGGCCATTTTTCAAGAGCTTCCTGCATGATGGTATGATTTGTATAAGCGCAGACCTGAGTCGTGATATCCCAGGCTTCATCCCATTCAAGACCATAATCGTCCATAAGGACTCTCATAAGTTCCGGAACGGCAACTGTCGGATGTGTATCATTCATCTGGAAAGCAACCTTCTCCGGCATCTTTCTCAGATCTCCGAACATTTCCACATATTTGCGGACAGCTTCCTGAACAGAAGCGGAAACAAAGAAGTACTGCTGTTTCAGACGCAGTTCCTTACCGGCTATATGATTGTCATTGGGATAAAGAACTTCTGTAATGGTGCGGGCCAGATTCTGCTGCTCAACAGCCTTTGCATAGTTGCCTTCATCAAAGCTTGAAAGTTCGAAATCATCGATAGCTTCGGCGTCCCAGATTCTTAAAGTGTTAACGATATTATTCTTGTAACCCAGAACCGGGATATCATAAGGAACAGCCAAAACGGATGTATAATTTTCGTGGATATAACGGTTCTTCTGACGGGCCGGATCAAATTCGACACGAGTATTGCCGCCAAAATGAATCTCCTTGGCATGCTCAGCTCTCTTGAGCTCGAATGGGTAGTTGTCTTTCAGCCAGTTGTCCGGTTTCTCTACCTGATAACCATTTTCAATCTTCTGCTTGAACATACCATAGTGATAACGAATGCCGCAGCCATAAGCCGGATAGCCAAGGGATGCCAGGGAATCCAGGAAGCAGGCAGCCAGACGGCCAAGACCGCCATTTCCAAGAGCCGGATCCGGTTCACAGTCTTCCAGCTCATTGAGGTTTACGCCCAGTTCTTCCAGTGCTTCCTTAACTTCTGTATAAGCACCCAGGTTAATAAGGTCGTTGCCAAGGATACGGCCTACCAGGAATTCCATGGACATGTAATAAACCATCTTCGGTTTTTCTTTCAGGTACTGCTTGTAATACTTCATCCAGATGGAAACGACATAGTTTTCAATGACATTGCTGACAGCCTGATAAATCTGCTTGGTATCAGCACCCTCAAGATCAACACGATACAGTGTTCTGAGAACTTTCTTTACTTCATCCTTGAATGCTTCTTTTTCGAAACCAATTTCTTTTAAATAATTATCCAAGTCTCTTTTCCTTTTCACTCTCTTAGACCAGTCAACAGTAACATTCTATTCTGCCGGTTTCGTATGTTTCATAACTTTCATCATGAAATAGTCGACACCTATACAGATAAACGAAATAAGGCCGCTGCAAGACGGCCTTATCGTTTAGTTTTTCTTTACAGCCAGAGTAACAGCTTCTTTATTGATCTTCCAATCCTTTACATAACCGTCAGTCTCATCAAAGATAATGGCATCTGCCAGAACATCATGGGCAATGCTTTCTTTATTGGCTTCCATGATTTCCTTGATTTTGTCATTGCCTGCAGCATAGACATTGATACGATCCATTACTTCGAATCCGGCTTCCTTACGCATAGTCTGGATCTTGGAAACGAGTTCACGAACGAAACCTTCTTCGATAAGTTCCGGTGTCAGATTCTTGTCAAGGACAACAGTGATACCCTTGTCGGATTCTGTCACGTAACCTTCTGTCTGAGCTGTATCAATAAGCAGATCTTCTTCTGCCAGCTCTACGGCTCCGCCTTCAATATCCAGCTTCAGCACGCCGGTGCTCTTCAGCTCAGCCATGGCCTTAACGCCA
Source organism: Oscillospiraceae bacterium (assembly GCA_963607995.1). Classification (GTDB taxonomy): domain Bacteria; phylum Bacillota; class Clostridia; order Lachnospirales; family Lachnospiraceae; genus Chordicoccus. Next base: position 4,997 of record CAVDGK010000022.1, read on the forward strand.
TCAATTTCAGACAGAGCCTTGCGGATACCGCCCAGCTGCTTACCAAATTTCGGTCCAACAGTCTTAAGCTGAGGCTTAAATGTATAGCTGATGAAGCTATCTGCCGTATCAGTCTTTTCAAGAGACTTAACATTCAGCTCATCCAGAATGATTTCCTCATAGAAAGCCGGAATATCGAAATCAGCCTTAACCATCATTTTACCGATAGGCTGACGATTCTTGATAGATGCATCATTTCTGCCGGCACGTCCCAGAACAACGATTTCAAGGACATGATCCATATTGGCTTCCAGTTCTTTATCGATAGCCTTTTCATCAGCTACCGGATAATCACAAAGGTGAATACTTTCCGGAGCGGAAGCATCAACGCTGCGGACGATATTCTGGTAGATTTCTTCTGTCATGAAAGGAATCATGGGAGCTGCACACTTGATCAGGTTAACCAGTGCTGTGTAAAGAGTCATGTAAGCATTGATCTTATCCTGCTCCATACCCTTGGCCCAGAAACGTTCACGGCAGCGACGAACATACCAGTTGCTCAGTTCATCTACAAAGTCCTCAAGGACATCGGAAGCTTCTGTAATCTTATAATTTTCAAGATCAGCATCAACCGTCTTGATCATGGTATTCATCTTGGACAGAAGCCACTTATCCATAACCGGAAGCTTGTTATATTCAAGAGAATACTTGGTTGGATCGAACTGATCGATCTCCGCATAAAGAATATAGAAAGCGTAGGTATTCCACAAAGTACCCAGGAACTTTCTCTGTCCTTCCTGAACAGCCTTGCCGTAGAACTTATTCGGCAGCCACGGAGCTGAATTATTGTAGAAATACCAGCGAATGGCGTCGGCACCATATTCTGCCAGGGCATCGAAAGGATCCACGGCATTGCCCTTGCTCTTACTCATTTTCTGACCATGCTCATCCTGAACATGTCCCAGAACGATAACATTTTCGTAAGGAGCTTTATTAAAGAGAATGGTTGACTCGGCCAACAGGGAATAGAACCATCCACGGGTCTGGTCAACAGCTTCTGAAATAAACTGAGCCGGGAACTGCTTCTCAAAGAGTTCCTTATTTTCAAAGGGATAATGATGCTGGGCAAAGGGCATGGCACCTGAATCGAACCAGCAGTCAATAACTTCCGGTACTCTCTTCATCTTGCCCTGGCATTCCGGACACTTGCATGTAATATCATCGATGTACGGACGATGAAGCTCGATCTTAAGAGCTCTCTCATCACCGCTGTGTTCGTAAAGATCCTGACGTCCGCCGATGGAGATCTGCTTGCCGCAGTCTTCGCACTCCCAGATATTAAGAGGTGTGCCCCAGTAACGGTTACGGCTGATACCCCAGTCCTGAACGTTCTTCAGCCAGTCGCCAAAACGGCCTTTGCCGATACCTTCCGGAATCCAGTTAATGGTATTGTTATTGGCAATGAGATCATCTTTGACAGCTGTCATCTTGATAAACCAGGACTCACGGGCATAGTAAATCAGCGGTGTGTCGCATCTCCAACAATGGGGATAATCATGCTCAAATTTCGGAGCATCGAAAAGTTTGCCTTCTTCTTCAAGATCTTTGAGAACAAGGGGGTCTGCTTTCTTAACGAAAACATTGGCATAAGGTGTCTCTTCTGTCAGTTCACCTTTGCCATTAACAAACTGAACGAAAGGCAGGTTATAATTACGACCGATACGGCTGTCGTCTTCACCAAATGCCGGTGCAATATGAACGATACCGGTACCATCACTCATGGTTACATAGCTGTCGCAGGTAACAAAATGAGCTTTCTTGTGCTGTTTTGCAGCTACTTTTGCAGCACATTCATAAAGTGGGTCGTATTCACGTCCTTCCAGATCAGTTCCCACATATTTTTCAAGAACTTCGTAAGCCGGTGTTTCTTCTGTTCCCAGCTTGCCAAGCACCTGATCCAGCAGAGCTTCTGCCATGTAATAAACATAACCATCGGCAGCCTTTACCTTGCAATAAGTATCTGTAGGGCTGACGCAAAGAGCTACGTTTGAGGACAGTGTCCAGGGTGTCGTAGTCCATGCTAGGAAATAAGCATCCTCACCAACAGCCTTGAAACGAACGATAGCAGAACGTTCCTTAACCGTCTTGTAACCCTGCGCTACTTCCTGAGCAGAAAGGGGAGTGCCGCAGCGCGGGCAGTAGGGAACAACTTTAAAGCCCTTATAAAGGAGACCTTTATTCCAGATTTCCTTCAGAGCCCACCATTCAGATTCAATATAATCATCTTCATAGGTAACATAAGGATGTTCCATGTCAGCCCAGAAACCAACAGTACCGGAAAAATCTTCCCACATACCTTTGTATTTCCAGACGGATTCCTTACATTTCTTGATAAACGGTTCCATGCCGTATTCTTCGATCTGTTCCTTACCGTTTAATCCCAGAAGTTTTTCAACTTCAAGTTCAACCGGCAGACCGTGAGTATCCCATCCGGCTTTACGAGGAACCATACAGCCCTTCATAGTCCGGTAACGGGGGATCATATCCTTAATGACACGGGTCAGAACGTGACCGATATGGGGTTTACCATTAGCGGTAGGCGGTCCGTCATAGAACATATAAGTCGGGCAGCCTTCACGCTCTTCAATGCTTTTTTCAAAGATTTTATTATCTTTCCAGAATTTTTCGACCTGCTTTTCGCGGTCAACGAAGTTAAGATTTGTATCTACTTTTTTATACATAAGTCAGTCCTCCAGACATAACCATCATTATAAAAGGTCATAATTCCCATTGTCAAGAAAACCGCCAAAATAAGGGATTTTCTTGCAAATTGTAAAAAGCTGCCACCTTTAACAAGTAACAGCTCACAATTTTAACTAAAAAGATTTAAACTCCTTCAAAATATACGAATGATCTCGATATAATTCCGTACTCATTTCTAATTTGTTGCCGCAATCTGCAAAATTTCGTCAACAGCATCTGAGACATCATAGTGCATCTGTTCTTCAGGATAAGACTGCATCGCAGACATAAACCCGGTTTTTGCTATCACTATTGGAATATCATTTTGTTTTATTCCGCGCTGCAACATTTCCTTATGAACTTTCAGAATATATTCCTGTTTATTTTTTTCTGACACAATCACAAGATCACCTCCTAAATCTTCCGAAAGAACACCTTCTTTATATAATCCGTAGCACGACACGTATGGAATACAACTTGCCTAGGATATTCCATATTAAGAATATCATACTGCGATTTCAGCATTATACCTTTAGTTTTCAATTCTTCCGAAATTCCCACAACCTCTTTATCTGCAATCCTACCCTCTGTAATTTCATATTTCGAGTCCAAATTGTGTTCTTTAAAATCAATTTTCGATATATAACTCAGTCCATTTCTATTGTTGATGACAAATCGTGCCCATCTCAAATCATCCGAAAAATGTTCAATTAGTTCTTCCGCATCTTCTTCATCAAAAAACACCGTCACAACTGCCGGATAGCTTTTTCGCACTTTAGCTTTGCGGCAAGCCCACTTTGCAGCATATTCAAAATTATCGGTTGTATAAAATCCTGTTCCAAAGTCTGTATGTTTTGCTCCAATCCGAACATTAATATTTTTATCAAAGCAAATATTTTTGGCACTTTCAACATCCGTACCATGGTACAAAATATGTAAAGACATCAGTCTCTTTCCTTATATAATTCTAACATTTTCCATTAGTCCCCTCAAGCATATCAATATTTCCTCTAAAAATACCAGTTTCCCCCAATCTGCACATAAGAACCCGTCCGATTGGAACTGCGGAAATTGAGATAGCTATGGCTGACAAGACCGCCTTCAAGGCAATCTGATACCGCAGTCTTCACATAATCCGGTACATTTCCATGAAGGCGAGCCATCCAGTAGGATGGATCCGAAATCTCCGGCGAATAGCAATACTGTCCCGGTGCCGTGTACTGGGCTAAAACGCTTGTACCATAGCCTCCATAATTTTGCCCCGCCCGGTTCATGGCACTGGAAATAACCGCCAGTGCTCCTTCATAAGAGGTATCATCCTCCTGAGCCGTAATCGCCCAAATGAGTTCCAGTTCTTCCTGAGAATAGCCTTTACACTGCCCATTTATTATCCCATCTTCATATTCATCGCTCAGCTCTGGAGTTTCATCAATCGGCTGCTCACTAACATTCTGTGTCGGAAACACGCCTTCCATAGTATCTTGGAAAGTATCCAGATTTTCTGCTGTTGTATGAATATAAAGAAGAGCTTCGTTTTTTGAAGGTTCTATGAAAGAGATTGGAAAGATGGTTTTCTCATCTAATGACTGACTCTCATCCGTCATGTATATTGCATCTTCCCTTGTTGCATAAGAGGTGACTGGTCTCGTCTCCGTAAGATCTTTTATTTTCATAAATCCTCGGATTTCGCCATTTTCCACGTAGGCCCACGTCTCGTCTATGACTTCAAGCACAGTCACATATCCGCCGGACGGAAGATAAGCCAGAACATTTTCAGGAATATTATCGCCACCTTCCTGCATAAATGCCGCTGCACTTGTCTCTCCGTTTTTCGAATCCATGTTGCAATAAATAAAGGCCGCTTTTTTGCTCCACCAGCCTGTACCATTCACTTGATATATTTCAATTTCCAGACCAGAAGCATCGTGTACAATAATTGAAGGAATATGCTTTTCCGCTGAAACATTCCCTGTATCAAAGCTTTCTTCATGCTCAATGTATATCATTTCACTCTGAGCATGGTCGCTTGTGCTCACTTGAGCACAAGAATCCTTTAACGGATGCTCAGCATACCATTTCAATTTTTCATTTATATCAAAAGGCTGTGCTTCATCTATCGTTTCAGTTTTTTCAGCATTTTCCGTATCGGGGACATCTGATTTTTCCTCTGCTGGTGCTTCCTTTTCTTCGTCAGTTGCAGGATGATCTTTCACATCCAATCCTGTCTGCGTATCAGATGCAGATTTCTCCTCCGATCCCGTCTGCGTATCGGAGGCAGATTTCTCCTCCAATCCTGTCTGCGTATCGGATGCAGATATCTTTCCCGTTTCATCCGTCAAATCCTGTCCTGCATCCTGCTTCGCTTCACTCTCGGATTTTCCTTCACATCCGGTACCTAATACATCGGCATCATCACTTTCCTGCTCGTCATCAGAGGACATTTTCTGCTCAAAATTCATCTCTCCACCAATGTCATTCCTTACATTTGCTGGTTTTTCAGATTTCAGCACCTCTGCCGTTTTCTTTTCCGCAACCGTTTCAGGTTCCGTATTCAAACTTTGTTCAATTGTTGTTTCCGGGTTTGTGCCCGGTTCCGTTTTCTTAGTAATTTCAGATACCGCTGCCACCTCCGGCTTTGTTATCTTTCCAATCTCTGCCGCTGCGTCCTTCGCCACGCTTTTCGGTTCCGCACTCGTTTCAGATTTCGTACCCAGTCCCTGCTCAACAGTTGTTTCAGACTTTGCATCCGATTCTGTTTCCTTATTAATTTCCGGCGCCGCCCCTATCTCAACAGCCTCCCCGGGATTTTTCTGCCCTTCTTCAGCCAGAACATTTTCCGAATTTAAAGATAAGAAAAGACCGGCACCAAGTACGATGCCGGCCCATAATTTCCGTCTCCGCATAGGCCATGCCTCCTTCTTTTAATAAGAAAAGCTTAGCATGACTCCATTGGATTTTTTAATATCAACCTTTTAGCTTTTTATGTTTATATTTTAGCTCATTTCGATGCTCGCGTATCTCCAGCATCTTTTCTTCATTAATCATCTTCGTGGTTTTCACCGCAAAGACCTTGTGATCATCCGTTTTCTTCACACGGATCTTGCTCTGCACGAAACCATGCTCAGGACAGACCCCCACAGCCTCGTGAACCCTTCCATTTAAAGCAAACCACCGCACCTTTTTCCGCAGCGTCCGTCCGCACTCAAAGCAATGAATAGCAAAGACATCTTTATCTTCCGAAAGCTTTTCCCTTGTGGCAAATGCATGGGATATGCATTTTTCATAATCTTTATAACGAATCTGCCATTCCTTCGTTTTATGATCCGGAAGTTTAAAATAATCCACAGAATAATTTTCCAGGATCATCTCATCCGGGATCGTTGCCAGCACCTTTGCCGTATAAAGGGCATCATCCAGGGCATGATGAAAATCCCCCTCCTCCTTCAGCTTAAGAAAATCAGCTGCGTAAGAGAGAGCCCTTCGTTCTGTCTTCGTCTCATAAGTCAAAGCAAAAAGCTTCTGCACATCCTCATAAAAAAGCGGTGCATCCAATGTATTTTCTAATTTATAAAACTTGAGATTTCGAAGCAGTTCGCTGATATCCAGCGGTCCCCAGGTACAGAATCGAAAATCTTCTCCGCAAAATTCCTTGAAAGCCTGAGCCGCCTTCGGAAAAGGAACACCTTCTTTTTTCAGCGTGCTCATGGGAATATTGACAACCTGCTGGGTCCGGTAATGCATCTGCCTGTAAACCTTTGGCCTGATGTACTGATGGAAAGTATCCAGTATTTCTTTCTTTTCATTCATGCGGACAGCGCCAATTTCAATAATTTCAAAGGGGAGGCGCCTATTTTCTTTCTCCTTCCCAAAAGGGCACTGATTCCACTCAAGATCAAAAACAATATAATTCATATAATTTTCCTTCTCTTAGGCTTTAATGATACTTGATATCTTAAGACAAGTAAAGATTTTCCCTAAGAGATGCCCTTTTCTGCCATTTTGCAAAGTCATTTCTCAATCCGAAAGCCTTGAATTTCCCCAATATATCCGGCGATCACCCATTCTTCCTGTCGCAGAAAGCATTTTTTCGTGCTATAGTGTAGGCGTTTCAAAAAATATACCAGTTATTATGAAACACTTTGCGAAACCCGCAAACATAATGCCTAAACAAAAAAAGCGCCTTCCATCGAAAGTTACCTCGTAGCTTTCGCCAAACTACACGAATGGAGATAAAATTCATGAAAAAAATCCTGATTGCATCTGACATCCACGGCTCGGCCTACTATTGCCGTCAGCTGATGGAATGCATTAATAAAGAAAACCCCGACCGCATCCTTCTGCTTGGTGACCTGCTCTACCATGGTCCCCGCAACGACTTGCCGGAAGAATATGCTCCAAAGAAAGTCATTCCCATGCTGGAGACGATTCGTGATAAAGTTCTGTGTGTTCGGGGCAATTGTGATGGTGAGGTTGACCAGATGGTGCTCTCCTTCCCCATTTTGGCGGATTACGGCTGCATCTTTTTAAACGACCGCACGGTTTATTTCACCCACGGCCACCATTACAACGAAAATACGCCGCTTCCTCACACCAAAGGCGATATTCTCCTGTGCGGCCACACCCACATTCCGGCATGGAATGAAAAGGAAGACTTCCTCTACCTTAATCCCGGCTCGGTTTCCATTCCCAAGGAAGGCAGTGCTCACAGCTACATGACCTGGGAGAATGGCATTTTTACCTGGAAGAATGTAACAAATGGCGAAGTCTATCACACCCTTGATACCAACATATAAAATCAGCAAACAAAGAGTTTAACTTGCGATGTAATTCTTCTTCGTGCGAATGTGGTCTGCACGACCTTCCAGTGGTTGCTAAACCACCGTCCATCGGATGATGTTCACCCTCGCAGAGCGTTTTTATCGTATAGAAACAATGTTTCTTATGTGATAAAAAAATACTTTTCAAACGTGTTTTCAAATGCTATAATGCCAGTGTGTACGGGGTATTAGCGCAGTTGGGAGCGCGCCACAATGGCATTGTGGAGGTCATGGGTTCGAATCCCATATGCTCCATCGATAAAATCCGAACCTGTTACCGAAAGGTAAAGGGTTCGGATTTCTTGTTTTCCGGATTTTACGATGTCTGGGCAAAAAATATTTTAATCCCATCTGATGCTTACGGAGGCTTTCATGGACGCCAATAAAAGACGAGAAAAAATAATTGCTATTTTAAATGATGCCGGCAAACCAGTCAGTGCTTCCTCCCTGGCTGCCAAATGCCAGGTCAGCCGGCAGATCATTGTAGGGGATGTGGCCCTTATGCGGGCATCCGGAATGGACATCACCGCCACCCCAAGGGGCTATATTCTCAATTCAAAGAATGAGAAGCCTTGCATTCGCATTGCCTGCCGCCATGATTCGGCCGGCATGAAAGATGAACTTTATGCCATCGTGGATGAAGGCGCTACTGTCCTTGATGTCATGGTAGAGCACCCCCTTTACGGCCAGCTCACCGGCAGTCTTCACCTTTCAAACCGCCACGATGTGGATGAATTTATTAATAAAAGTACAAAGGCTGAGGCCCAGCCTCTTTCTGTTCTGACTGAAGGTATTCATCTGCACACCATTGAAGTTCCCGATGAGGAAACCCTTAAGAGGGTTAAAAATAATCTTGCAAAGCTGGGGATTTTGCTTGAGGGTTAAATATTCATGCTTTGGCAAGTCTTAAGTGCAAATTTTTCCCTGCATCGGTCTTTTATCCATCAACCGCTTCGTCGTTTCGGATAAGTTACAATATCATATTAATCATTATTGCCTTGACAAAAAATCATTTTCAGAGTATACATGTGTCTTGACACCTGTATACTCTTTTTTATTTTGGTTCTTTTTTCTTACATCACGTATCCCCGGTATCACTTTACCGAGACTTAACTGACATTGAAAAAAAGCCAAACATAAAATCGTGACCTATCTTCACGATATACTTATTAAGGATTTTATCATGGATAAATTTAAAGCATTTCTCAAACGGAAAAACATTGAAATTTCTGTCAAACGTTACCTCATCGATGCTCTTGGTGCCATGGCTCAGGGACTTTTCTGCTCCCTTCTCATCGGTACCATTATCAACACTATCGGTACCCAGTTTAATATTTCCTTTCTCACGGCCACTGTTGCCACCATTGGCGGAACCGATTATACCGTTGGCGGTCTTGCCACAGCCATGAGCGGACCGGCCATGGCT
>CAVDGK010000023.1:0-13867 GCA_963607995.1 Oscillospiraceae bacterium
CTTCGCTAAGTGTGAGCATGTGTGCTCGACGAGGGAGCGGGAGCGTGTCTCTCCGAGCAGGAGTGCTAAGGCCAGCTCGTACGTATCAAAAAAGTATACATTTATGAAAGGAGAAACGATGGAACTTTCATCCAACGATATTGAGAAGATACTTCCACACAGATATCCCTTCCTTCTGGTGGATAAAATCGAAGATTTTGAACCTGGAAAGTGGGCCCGTGGCATCAAATGCGTTTCGGCTAACGAGATGCAATTCTGCGGACACTTCCCCGGCATGCACGTTATGCCGGGCGTCCTCCTCATCGAAGCCTTGGCCCAGACAGGAGCCGTTGCCCTTCTTGCTGAAGAAGAAAATAAAGGAAAAGTCGTACTCTTTGGCGGTATCAAAAACGCCCGCTTTAAAAAGCAGGTGGTGCCGGGAGACAGGGTTGTCCTTGAATGTGAGATTAAAGATAGAAGAGGTCCTGTAGGCTTCGGTTCTGCTAAAGCCACCGTTGACGGAAAAGTAGCCGTCGTGGCAGAACTTACCTTTGCCATTGCAGATAAACCAGAGTAAACATATGAATAAAAAAGCTTAAAAGAGACGATTTTGTAATTCCTGAGTATATAGACCAAGATATTGGTTACAGATTCGCAGTAAGAAGAGGCGGAATGGTTTCGATTTTTAAAGCTTTTTCATGAAGTTTTCTGTGACAGACCCTAAAAAATATTGTATATTAAATGGTAAAGAAATTTAAGTAATATTACTATTTAGAAAATATAAAAAACGGTGGGGAAAACATGACGGTAGAAGAAAGATTTTATGCGGTATATACGAAATTCAGAATGCATTTCTACAGAGAAGTCTTTGGTAACTTCAGTACACGGGAGGCAACCTTAACGACAGTAGAAACTTTCTGTATGGAGGTAATCTATGCCATGGATCATCCTACCGTCAATGAATTCGCTTCCTTTATTCAGATTTCACAGCCCAATGCAGCCTACAAAGTCAATAACCTGATCAAAAAAGGCTACCTGCGCAAGATCCAGTCCGAAGAAGATAAGAGGGAATTCCATCTGGAAGTCACTCAGAAATACGTGGACTATTACAATATCAGTAACCAGTATGTACATCAGGTGCTTTCACGATTAAGAAAAAGATTTCCGGACGAAGACCTTGAAAAGTTGTCGGAAATCCTTGAAGTTATGTACGATGAACTGATGCCGGAAGTACCGCGCTACGGTCGGGCAGAGGAAGAATAAATTCTGTACTTTTAAAACAGAATAAATAAGAGAATTGAAAAGTTCTGCAGACAAAAGAAGCAATATAAATTCTATTTTAATAAAAGAAATGGGCATGCAAGAGATTGCTAGGGTGCTGGATGCTATATTTGCTGAGAAGAATGAAATGAAATAAAAAAAGGTCAGAAAAAAGCTTCGACATTTTGACGTACATTGTCTTAATGTCGAAGCTTTTTTATAAAAACTCAAGAGCACATACTGCCTTTTTATATTCACAAGCTCCGAAGCGGATTACGAATATCCCTGAACTTTATTTAAGCAGAGCTTTTAAATCTTCTTCCGGTGTAGTGATAGGCGCAATGCCGAAATTTTCAACCAGATAATTCAAAACGTTGGGTGAAACAAAGGCCGGCAGTGTGGGGCCAAGGCGGATATTTTTAATGCCAAGGTGAAGGAGGGTAAGAAGAATGCAGACCGCCTTCTGCTCATACCAGGAAAGAACCATGGAAAGTGGCAGATCGTTGACACCGCAGTTGAAAGCATTAGCCAAAGCCACGGCAATCTGGATAGCGCTGTAAGCATCGTTGCACTGACCGACATCCATGAGACGGGGAAGACCGCCAATGGTGCCAAGATCCAGGTCATTAAAGCGGTATTTTCCGCAGGCCAGGGTCAGAACCACGGTATCAGAAGGTGTCTGCTTAACAAAATCAGTGTAATAGTTGCGTCCGGGACGGGAACCATCACAGCCGGCTACCAGGAAGAAATGCTTAATGTCTCCGGCTTTTACAGCTTCGATAACCTTATCAGCCACGCCAAGGACAGTGCCCCGGGCAAAACCGGTCATGACAGTTGAACCACCATTGATACCTGTAAAGGCCTGATCTTCGCTGTAACCGCCCAGTTCCAGAGCCTTTTCAATAAGGGGCGTGAAGTCCTTCTTATCATCGATGTGAGTCATTTCCGGATAAGAAACCAGAGCTGTGGTAAAGACACGGTCGGAATAAGAACCCTTTGGCGGCATCAGACAGTTGGTGGTAAAGAGAATGGGAGCCGGAATGTTGGCAAATTCCTTCTGCTGGTTTTGCCATGCCGTACCAAAGTTGCCTTTAAGATGAGAATACTTCTTAAGTTCCGGATAAGCATGGGCCGGCAGCATTTCCCCATGAGTATAGATGTTGATGCCCTTGCCTTCGGTCTGCTCGAGAAGAAGTTTAAGGTCACGAAGGTCATGACCGGTAATGACGATGAAGGGTCCTTTTTCAACGGTAAGAGGAACGGTAGTGGGAGCTGGTGTTCCGTAAGTTTCTGTATTGGCCTGATCCAAAAGAGCCATGCACTTCAGGTTCTTTTCACCAACTTCCATAACCAGGGGAAGGAGCGCACCCATATCCAGATCCTCACCAATAGCAACAAGGGCCTTGCCAAAGAAGCAGTTTACTTCTTCATTGGTATAACCCAGCACCATAGCGTGATGAGCGTAAGCTGCCATACCACGGATGCCAAAGAGAATAAGAGATTTGAGGCTCCGGATATCTTCATTGTCATTCCAAAGAAGGTTCATATCATAATCTTCTGCGGAAGCGTATGAAGCTGCTTTTTCATGAATGAGTTTAATAAGCTGGCTGATGGTTTCCTTATTGAAATTAACATTGGTAACAGTGGTGAAAAGACCTTCGATCATAAGCTCCCATACAGAAGAATCCACTGAAGTCTGATCCTTTACGGCACGGGCCAGACCAATGAGAGCACCCGTCAGTTCGTCCTGAAGGTGGGCAATGTCAGCTGTTTTTCCGCAGACACCTGCATTTCCGGTGCAGCCTGTGCAGCCGGCTGTCTGTTCACACTGAAAACAGAACATTTTGTTATCCATTGTAAATCCTCGCTTTCTTTTTTGCCTTTTTCCGCTAAAATGTGTTTTGCCCTTTGCAGCCATTCAGTGCCAATCGACCATTGAATGGTTAATGACATCTGCGTATTCGCAGAAAATAATTTTGCCTGCATTTGAATGGTTAACACATTTTTGTTTATCTGCTATGATTAAACGACAAACAAATCAACAAGTCGGTTGAAAAATCAACGAAAGAGAAAACTATGGAAAACTTTTTATCTGTGATCCATGCATCCCAGCTTTTCTCCGGTATTTCTGAAAATGAAATTCTGGTTATGCTGAAGTGCCTGGGAGCCAAAAAAGAAACATACAAAAAAGATACTTATATTCTCCGTACCGGGGATACGGTAGAATCCATCGGCTTTGTTTTAGAGGGTTATGTATTGGTGATTCAGGAGGATGTCTGGGGAAACCGCAACATACTTTCGAAAATCGGTCCCGGACAGACCTTTGCAGCGGCTTTTGCCTGCGCTCCCGGCGCTGTGCTGGATATCAGCGTGGTGTCGGAGACACCAGTAACGGTTCTTTTCCTTAATTTAAAGAGGGTTCTTAATGTGTGCTCAAATGCCTGCCTGCATCACACACGGATCATTCGCAATCTTCTTGGAGAGATGGCTGAGAAAAATCTGGAATATAATGAAAAATTGACCCACATGGGACAGCGAACCACCAGAGCCAAGCTCATGTCTTACCTGTCAGCGGAGGCACAGCATCTGGGGAAATATGAATTTGATATACCTTTTACAAGACAGCAGCTTTCCGATTATCTGGCAGTGGAACGCAGCGGTTTATCCCTGGAACTGGGAAAAATGAAAAAGGAAGGCCTCTTGGATTTTAATAAAAATCATTTCATATTGAAGGTTTAAAAATGACAGGTCACTCATACCTGATAATTTGCAATTGGTGCGAAAATAAGTTTGATCAAAGCATCATACAAGGGCTTTCGTAAGAAAATAATGGATTGACTAAACAAATGTGCCATTTACATAAAGAAATTTCATTAAAAGTTCATGGTTTCTACCCTTGATATCGTGAAGAGAGTATGGCATAATATTACAGAATTATTAATAAGTATTTCGTAATTTTGCGTTTGCGCGAAGTTATTTTAGGAGCATTTATATAATGAAGAAACGTTTAGTTTGTCTGCTTCTCGCTTCCGTTATGGTGGTGTCCGTTCCGGCCTCCGTCATGGCAGATGAAGAGAGCGACTTGAAACAACAGATGGATGAAAACAGCAATGCGCTGGACAGCACCCAGAATAGCATAAGCGATAACCAGGCTGCACAGGATATCGTGGAGCAGGAAATCTCCAATATCGATGATCAGCTGGTGGAACTTATGAGTGAGATCAACTATCAGGAAGCTCAGATTTCAGCTTATAATACACAGCTTGAAGAAACAGCTGATAACCTGGTGGTGGCAGAAACAACAAGAGATAATCAGTACAGCAGTATGAAAACCCGTATTGCTTACATCTATGAAACAGATTCCGGTTCATCCTGGCTGTCTTATATTCTGAAGGCTGATTCCTTTGCAGATCTTTTGAACCGCGTTAGTTACACACAGGAAATGACAACCTACGATCGTAACCAGCTTACAGAATATAAAGAAACCTGCACGGAGATCCAAAATCTTAATACACAGCTGGAAGAGGAGAAGCAGGAGGCAGAAGATGCCAAGGCAGCTCTTGAATCCCAGCAGACGGAATTAAATGATTTGCTGGAAGAGAAGAAAACCCAGTCAGATAATTACGAGGCTGAAATAGCAGCTCTTCAGGAAAAGGCAAAGACCTTATCTGATGAGATCATCGCTCAGAATGAACAGCTTTCCCAGATTCAGGAACAGAAACGACAGGCAGAGGAAGAAGCAAAGAAAGCTGCTGAGGAAGCTGCCGCTGCTCAGGCTGCTGCAGAGGCTCAGGCTGCTGCTGATGCCCAGGCTGCTGCAGAAGCTCAGGCCGCTGCTGAGAAAGCCGCTGCTGAAAAAGCTGCTGCCGCTGCCGCTGCAGCACAGCAGGCCGCACAACAGGCTGCTTCAAGTTCTTCAAGTTCATCCAGCAGTAGTTCAAATTCTTCATCCAGCAGTTCGAATTCATCAGCATCCAATAGCTCTTCGTCCGGCAGCTCATCAAGCAGCAGTTCTTCCGGTCAGTGGAATACCAGTGCACCGAGAACCTGCAACAGCGTGAGTCTGGCTAATCAGGAAGCCAATGAAGCCAAGTCAAGAGGTCTGACAAATGATATGATCGCAAGTCTGGCTCTCAGCAAGGTTGGTTGTGATTATGTGGTTGCTCAAGAAGGGCCAAGTCAGTTCGACTGCGCTGGTCTTGTGGCCTGGACGCTTCGTCAGTACGGCATCAATGTTGACAGAAGCCTTGATCTTTTCAGCCAGATGGGCGTTGGAGTTTCAACCAGCGATCTTCAGCCGGGAGATCTTATCCTTTACTATAACGGCGGATCCATTGGACACGTTAATATTTATATCGGAAATGGTCAGGCCGTTGGTGCTTCTGCTCCTGGTGTTGGTGTTATCGTTTACAATAACATTTATTACAAGCAGATTGCCTGCTGCAGAAGAATCATTTATTAAAGCTTCACACATCTAAACGCATACAAAAAGCCATCGCGAAAGCGATGGCTTTTTTATGATGAAGAGTACATTCATAAGTTATTTCTCCTCCGGCACAAACATGATAATGAAACTGATGAAGAGAAGAATACAGCAGATCCAGATGGACGGATAACCCAGATTAGGGGAAACCAGGCTTCCTAAGGCGGCTCCTACGGCGAAAGTACCGATGACACTGAAATAGGTAAGAGATTTCTTAAGGATCTTTTTATCCTTTACCCTGAAATAGGTGCACAGGGCTACGGTGCCGGAACGAAGATTGCCGATACACATGGTGCTGGCATAGGCGTTGCCATGCAGCTTGCTGAAGGCCTGAACCTGCATGGCACAAACAAAGGACACAAGGGCGTTGGCCAGGAAATCCAATTCGGAAGGCAGAAATCCCACCAGGAAAAGAAGAAGAATCTCCCCAATGAGAATAAGCTGCCTCCAATGAATTTTTTTATAATGTTTTAAATGCATTTGGACACATTCAGCCACAGCGATGCCGAAGATGAAGGAGATGAGGGGAATCAGATATTTAATAACGTCTCCCCATTGCCTCTGAAAGAGGGCCGTACTCATGAGTATGACATTACCGGTCTGGGCATTGGCAAAAACCTTGTTGCGGCAAGTGTAGGTATAAGCATCCTGAAATCCGCCGGAGAGAATGATAAAAAGTGCCGTGTGAAACCGGTCAGACATCTGACCATGAACAGATCTAACGGTTTTCATAAAATCCCTTCTTTCTTAAAATAACGCAGCCAGGTTCAGACAAAGATCATCATAGCCTGACGGGTCTTTATTTGCGCATAAAAGAACTCCGATGCTTCCTCGAAAAAGTTTGCATCGGAGTTTCTTATGTGTTCGATTTAATAATCCAACTCACGGAAGGTAAGCGAGTCATCAGTCATGCTGTCAACGATGGCCAGAGACTTCAGATCGATTCCCATGTCACGGATCTTCTTGCCGCCATCCTGGAAGCCTTTTTCAATGACAATACCGACACCTTCCAGTGTAGCACCGGCTTTCTGAATCAGCTCGATAAGACCAAGAGCAGCACAGCCATTTGCCATGAAGTCATCAATGATAAGAACATGATCGTCAGCTGTCAGGAAACGTTTGGAAAGAATAACATCATATGTTTTCTTATGTGTATAGGAAATGATCTGTGTTGAAAGCATTTCGCCGTCGATGTTGACGCTCTTTGATTTCTTTGCGAAAACAACAGGAACGTTAAAGTACTGGGCAGCCAGGCAGGCAATGCCGATACCGGAAGCTTCGATAGTCAGGATCTTTGTGATAGGTTTATCACCAAAGAGGCGATGGAATTCTTTACCGATTTCATTAATAAAATTAATATCCATCTGGTGATTCAGGAAACTGTCAACCTTCAGGATGTTGCCCGGTCTTACCTGACCGTCTTTCAAAATACGTTCTTCAAGTGCTTTCATGTCTTCCTCCTAAAAGTGGTCAAAAATGAATAGAAATATGATACTCCATAAAAGTTTAAAAAACAACAAAAGAAAAAGCCTAAAAAAAGAATGGTCAACTTGCCTAATGCTTTTTGAAGAAAATGAAAATGCCCTTGTGAAAAGTGCAAAAAATGAAATGCCGTGGTTGGCTCATCAAGGGAAAATGACGAAATTATTTTCGAAGGATTGACGAATGAAAATCTTACTGGTATCATTCCCACAATCAATTTATTAAAACTCAGGAATGCCCACTGCCTTTAGACTTTGGGTGCTCTTGAACGAGGTGCCGGGTTCAAGGCCAGTACCTCATAAGGCACGTAGTGCCGTTTTTATATGAGTAAGTAGCGTAGCGGATTGCGAATCCTTGATTAACATCGCAATCGACAGAGCCGCGTATATAAAGCGGAAGAATGGAGATATTATGACAGAACGTAAAATCAAACTGACAAGGGATTCTGCAATCCAGTTCGTAAAGGATGCTGAAAATTGTCCGGGAGATGTGGATCTTTGCTATGATCGTGTTGTAATCGATGCCAAATCACTTCTTGGTGTTCTGAGCCTTGATTTCAGACATGAGCTGACAGTAAAGTATGCTTACGATGAAAAGTTCTCAAAGAAACTCGAAGCTTATTGCTAATGTCCTTATAGATAAAAATCAGATGGTGTAAGTTTCGGATAAGGCAAAAGTCTTTTGAGTGACCGGGATTTGTATCAAAAATAAGAACAGACCTAAGATGATTCTGCTTCCTTTTTAAGGTGGCAGGATTTTCTTTTTTTGTGCATTCGTGTAAAATTGGCTTTATGGATAAGCCTGTTATAAGGATTTCTGTTAGAAATCTTGTGGAATTTATATTAAGAAGCGGTGATCTGGACTCTCGGTCGAAAGCTCTTCCCGATGGGGAAGCCATGCTGGCGGGGAGTCGTATTCATCGAAAAATTCAGGGCCGGCGTCAGGGAAATTATCAGGCGGAGGTTTCCCTTAAGGGAGATGTGGAATTTGATGATATGATCATACGCATCGAAGGCCGGGCCGATGGCGTCTATGAAAAGGATGGCCTGACCATCATCGAGGAGATTAAGGGTGTCTACCGGAATGTCCAGGAAATGGAAGAGCCGGTGCCGGTGCATCTCGCACAGGCCCGTTTCTATGGTGCTCTGCTTAAAGGTTATGAAAATGAATTGCAGGATCATGACCAAGAGCCTTCAAAAGTCCCTTCTCTGGAAGTAAGTAAGGAAAATCCTAATGGCGAAACTAAAGAGGCCAATATAAGCCTTACAGAGGGCGATATGGCCATCGTCAAAGAAAATAAGATTGGGGTCCGTATGACTTATGCCAATCTGGACGATGAAACCATCCGGCATTTTGATTTGGAATATACGGTTCATGAAAATGCCATCTGGTTTCTCGAAGTAGTCCGGGAATATCACAAGTGGGAGTCTTTTCGTCTTGCTCATGCCCTTAAGCGCAACGTCTCGGCTGCTCAGATTTCCTTTCCTTTTGATTATCGTAAGGGGCAGAGAAATCTTGTGGCTTCCGTTTATCATGCCATTCATGTAGGCCGCCAGCTCTTTATCGAAGCTCCGACAGGGGTTGGAAAGACCATGTCTGTGGTTTTTCCCTCTGTTCGGTCTATGAGTGAGGGTCTGGCGGATCGCATTTTCTATTTGACGGCACGAACGGTGACACGGACTGTTGCGGCCGAAGCCTTCAATATTCTCCGAAACAAAGGTCTTGATTTTAAATATGCCCTTCTCATGGCCAAAGAAAAAATCTGTCCTATGGCTGAGGCTAATTGTAATCCGGAGACCTGCCCTTATGCAAAGGGGCATTTTGACCGGGTCAACGAAGCGGCTTTTGAAATACTAAATCAGGAAGATGTCTATGATAGTGAAAGCATCCTGGCAGCTGCAAAAAAACATATGGTTTGCCCTTTTGAGCTGTCGCTGGATGTAGCAGAATGGGCGGATGGCATTATCTGTGATTACAATTATGTCTTTGATCCGGATGTGCGGCTAAAGCGTTTCTTCGGGGACGGAGTTAAGAGCCGGGGTATTATTTTGGTGGATGAGGCCCACAATCTGGTGGATCGGGGACGGGAGATGTTCAGTGCTTCCCTTGTAAAGGAGCATGTGCTCAAGGCTTCCCGTCAGATCAAAGATAGGGCACCACGGGTGGAAAGGAGTCTCAAAAAGTTAAATCACGAACTCCTGGATCTCAAACATGAGATGGAAGAGGAGACCATGCGAAGCGGCAAGACCTACAAGGTTTTGAAGAATACCTCGGGAATCGAAGTAATGGCCCTTCGGCTTTTTTCGGAATTCAAAGAGTACTTTGAAAATAATCATGAACCGGCACTTTTTAATGAGCTTTCCGATTTCTATTTTGAATTGCGGACTTTTACACAGGTGGCGGACCTTTTGGATGAAAATTATATTATCTACATGGAAAAGACTTCAGAAAATGAATTCATTCTCCATTTATCCTGTATGAATCCGGCGGAAAATCTCCAGGCAGTGATGGATAAGGCTGTGGATACTATTTTCTTTTCAGCGACCCTTCTGCCGGTGGATTATTATAAGAAGCTTTTCAGCACCCGGGAAGATGATTATGCTGTCTATGCCGAAACACCCTTTGATACGGCACGGAGAGCCCTTCTTATCGGTCGGGATGTCAGCACCCGTTATAAGATGCGGGGAGAGGGCATGTACCGGAAGATAGCCCGTTACATTCACGACACAGTGCAGGGTCAGAAGGGAAATTACCTGGCTTTCTTTCCTTCTTACAAAGTTATGGAAGATGTGCTGGAAATCTACCGGAAGGAATTTGATGAGGAAGACGTGGATTGGATTGTCCAGGGACATATCATGAAGGAAGATGACCGGGAGATTTTCCTGGAAAATTTCTATGAAGATCCGGTGCGGTCATTAGTGGGATTTTGCGTTATGGGCGGCATCTTTTCGGAAGGCATTGACCTGATCGGTACACGACTGATCGGAGCGATGGTGGTGGGCACAGGTCTGCCTCAGATATCAAATGAAAGAGAAATTATCCGGGAATTTTATGACCGGAGGCGAATGGATGGCTTTGGCTATGCCTACCGCATTCCCGGAATGAATAAGGTTATGCAGGCAGCGGGGCGGGTGATCCGCACCATTGATGACAAGGGAGTGATCCTTCTTTTGGATGAACGGTTTATGGATAGGGATGTCCGTCGCCTTTTTCCCCGGGAGTGGCGGAATGCCAAAGAAACAAATGTGAATTCGGCTCAAAATGATGTACGCAACTTTTGGAACGTGATACAATGCACGAAGGGTGATGAAAAGATACAGGAATGATGGATGATAGGTTCGATAATCCCTGTATTTAAGAGAAAAGCCCGGAAAGGTGGAAATAAACATGAAATTAATTAATACAGAAAAGGCTCCGGCAGCTATCGGACCGTATTCTCAGGGATTTATCGTTAATGGTGTTCTTTACACTTCAGGTCAGATTCCGGTAGACCCGGCAACAGGTGCTGTGGTTGGAGATGATATCGTTTCTCAGGCACATCAGTCCTGCAAAAATCTTGGAGAACTTCTGAAAGAAGCCGGCTCTTCCTATGAAAAGGTTATCAAGACGACTTGTTTCCTGGCAAATATGGATGATTTTGCTGCTTTCAATGAAGTTTATGCTCAGTACTTTACAGGCAAGCCGGCCCGTTCCTGTGTAGCTGTAAAGACTCTGCCGAAGAACGTTCTGTGCGAAATTGAACTGATCGCTGAGGTTTAATGCGGTTGGAGTTCGAGTCCCGTCAGTATTAAATACGCCGCGAGATTGTACGCGGATTCCGATTTTTATAGGTCTGCTGACACAGAACTGAATCCGATGCTCAAGATTTGCGAGTGAATCTTGACCTTAGAAATTTGTTATTTTAAAAAATTTAAAATTTGATCAAAATTTTTCTTGACGCAAGACCTGTTATAACATATAATATGTCTTGCGTTTGCGGCGAGGTAGCTCAGCTGGCTAGAGCACGCGGTTCATACCCGCGGTGTCGAGGGTTCGAGTCCCCCTCTCGCTACGAAACTTAAAAATCCGAAATCCTTGAGTCAAGGATTTCGGATTTTTCTTTTTCCAAAAAGAGAAAAGGGTTAAAATGAGGCAATAAGAGCATCAGCCCAAAAACAGAAATCAATACGATAAGTCATTATGAGAAATTGGCGAACTAAAAGAACTTACACAAAGCTTTAAATGGGAGAATCAAATGAAGAAGTAAGTTATTTATAAGGAGCCGGCAAATTATTTTCCAAAGGAACTAAGAGACCTTTTGTTCAGTGATGATGAAGAAGATGCGGAAGAAGAGGCTGAGGAAGAGAATACTGTTAAAATAGAGAATAAAGATTAAAAAGACGAAGGGCTTTCGGAAAATTCTGAAAGCTCTTAATTTTAACAATGAAGAGAAGATATTAAGCTGATATTTACGGATATTTCGTAAAAATACATTGCATAAAATTTTATAAGAATATACAATAACAAATAAAGGAGGTGCGCCATATGCTTTTGAGATTTAAGGTTTGCAATTATAGATCTATAAGAGATGAGGCAATTCTGGATTTTGAGGCTGCCGGTCTGGCTGACTCCAAAGAGTGTCTATTAAAGTATAAAAATGACAATTATCTGCCGGTGATATCTATCAATGGAAAGAATGGAGGCGGCAAGAGTAATGTTATAAGAGCTATGTGGCTTGCAGTTCAGTTTATAAAGAATGCGCAAAGAACCCAACATGAGGATGCGGAGGTTCCTGTAAGACCTTTTGAATTGGATGATGTTTCAAGAGAAAGGCCTAGTGTATTTTCTTTTGAATACGTAAATGATGGTATTTGGTATGATTATGGATTTTCTGCAACCCGAAAAGAGGTGACGGAGGAACATTTATATTGGGCGCCTAAAGGACAGAAGTCAGTTATTTTTGACAGGAAATATCAAAAGTTTACGTTTCCGGCCAATAATGAAAAAAGATTAAAGGAGATGATCAGTAAAGCAGTTGCTGCAAATCAGCTGTATTTTCCTATCTGCTGTACCATGAATTATGAGCCGGCTATAAGTGCTATGAAGTGGTTCAGGCACAAATTGTTTTTCTCCAGGGATTATTCGGATCTCGGAAAGAATATTATTGACTATAGTGAAGATACACAAATGCTTCAGTCCGTTGTGAATATTGCTAAGATTGCGGATTTAGGTATTTCAGATATGCATTTTGAGATAAATAATCATGAATTTTCAGATGTTGAAGAGCTTCCGGAGAATATTTCACTTGAGCAGAAGGAAGCAATAGAAAAAGCAATGATTGCATTCAGACAAAGTTTATCCGATGATGCTGACACAACAAATGGCAGTTTTCAATACAATGAATTAAAAGCAATTTCTTTGCACAGGGGTCTTGACACAGAAGGAAATGCTAAAGAGTTTCCGTTGGGGTTAAGTGATGAGTCTGATGGAACGATTAGATTGATGGCAAGAGCTATTGCAATGGAAGCTGCCCTTCGCGTGGGTGGCGTGTTTATTATAGATGAAATAGAAGATCGAATTCATCCTCTGCTGGTGGAGTACATAATTAATAAATTCCAGAAACACAACACCGGAGAAGCACAGCTTGTATTTACAACTCATAGCACAGACATTATGAATCGTGATATGTTAAGGCGCGATCAATACTATCTGGTAGATAAGGATAGCAGAAGCGGGGCTACTTCCCTATATTCTGTTGCTGATTTCTCGGTAAGGAATGACGAAAAGATTGGCAAAGCATACTTGCTTGGCAAGTATGGCGCAATCCCTTTTGTAATGGAGGGATAATCTATGGCAAGAAAAACTAAGAATATTTCCCGTAACCCATACATTATTGTATTTTGGGAGGGAGAGAGCGAAGAAGCATATTTTAAATTTATGCGTCAGGAATTCCATGATAAAGCTAATGTAAAAGTTCATTCAAAAAAGGGAATCTTTACCATGGCAAAGAAAGCTTTTTCTCCCAAAGGAGATTATGGAGAAGAGGCGGCCTATGTTGATGAAGTATGGTTTGTATTTGATACTGAACCGGATCTGAGACAAAAATGGGATGAGTATTGGGATATTGTTAAAGGTATCCGAAAGAAGTGTAAGAACGCAAGAGTACGGCTTTTAATGACGAAAGGCTGCATTGAATATTTCTTTCTGCTTCATTATGAAAAGTCTGCTTCCACCATAACTATGCCGGCAGACAAGGAAAAGGTTTTACGAAATTTAAAATCCAAGCATTGTCCCGATTATGAAAAAGGAAATAAAAATGCAACCTGGGAGATTGCGGAGAACTATATGATCGGTATAGAAAATGGAAACTGGAGCCTTAAGAGGATTGAGGATGAACTGTCTAAAGCCAAGAATGAGGATGAAAGATATAAAATTCTTTACTTTACAGACAGTACATTTACCAATGCACATGAAGCAATAGAATATCTTAAAGCTCTGTGATTAAGTCTTCAGCAAAATGGAAATTTAAGATACAGGCGGAAGATATTGCCGTCGATTTCACTTTCACAGCTGCCATTCATTTTACACATCATATTTTCCACGTTTTTAAGGCCGATGCCGGTGCTTTCAACCCTGTCATTTAAGGGACGGATTTTATTTTCAAAGACAAGGCATAACATATCA
>CAVDGK010000024.1:0-13820 GCA_963607995.1 Oscillospiraceae bacterium
CGCAGGAGCTGGAGCGCATAAGCGCCGCGAGGAGCAGCAAACGTAGCATGTTGCGTGAACTGTACCTCTGGCGAGACGTACGTTGTAAAATAACTATAGTTTTTTGAAAGTTCCAATTACGAATCCATATAAAAAAGAGTATACGAAAGAAAGAGACGATAGTCAAACCGCTTTGCGCCGTGCACGAACACATTCGCGGTTTTCCGGCAGTTTTACCAACCATTTTAATAGGTAATTTTACCTCTCCCGCCCGTATTTTCACCAATCTTATTTTTCATATTTTATGCACCTTTCACAAGATTTACTTTTTTTCAAAAAACATCTCCCAATTTGGTTGAAGCGCACATTTTTAAGGGGTAATATAATAGCTATAAATGTGCTCGTGCACGGTTAGATACAAAAAGGAGGTTTACACATGCTTTATATCGGCATTGATCTCGGTACTTCCGCCGTCAAACTTCTTTTGATGGATGGTGAAGGCCACATTGAAAAAATCGTATCCAGAGAATACCCCATCTATTTCCCCCATCCGGGCTGGTCTGAACAGAAACCGGAAGACTGGTTCGCAGGCACAATGGATGGTCTCAAGGAGCTCCTCTCCGAATGCGACAAATCTCAGGTTGCCGGCATCAGCTTCGGTGGTCAGATGCATGGTCTGGTCATTCTGGATAAAGATGACAATGTCATCCGCCCGGCTCTTCTCTGGAACGATGGCCGTACCTATGAAGAATGTGATTATTTAAATAATGTCATCGGCAAGGATAAACTGTCTGAATACACAGCTAATATTTCCTTCACCGGTTTCACCGCACCGAAGATCCTCTGGGTTAAAAATAAAGAACCGGAGAACTTCGCTAAGATTGCCAAAATCATGCTGCCGAAAGATTATATTGCTTACAAACTGACTGGTGTTCACTGTACCGATGTATCCGATGCCTCCGGCATGCTCATCTTCGATGTCAAGAACCGCTGCTGGTCAAAGGAAATGTGCGAAATCTGCAGCATTACCGAAGATCAGCTGGCTGATATTTACGAATCCTATGAATCCGTGGGCTGCGTGCTTCCGGAAATCGCCGATGAACTGGGTATTCCCCATACCGTTAAGGTAGCTGCCGGTGCCGGTGATAATGCCGCTGCCGCTGTAGGAACCGGAACCGTTGGTGACGGCATGTGCAATATTTCTCTGGGCACAAGCGGCACCATCTTCATTTCCTCTGAAAAATTCGGTGTTGACAAAAATAATGCCCTCCATGCTTTCGCTCATGCAGACGGTCATTATCACCTTATGGGCTGCATGCTCAGCGCTGCTTCCTGCAATAAGTGGTGGATGGATGAAATCTTAAAGACCAAAGATTATACCGGTGAGCAGACAGGCATTGCTAAGCTTGGTGAAAATCATGTTTACTTCCTGCCCTATCTTATGGGTGAACGTTCACCTCATAACAATCCTAACGCAAGAGGTACTTTCATCGGCATCACAATGGATACTACAAGAGAAGACATGACACAGGCTGTCCTGGAAGGTGTAGCTTTTGCCCTTCGTGATTCTCTGGAAGTCGCCCGTTCCCTGGGTATTAATATTGAACGCACAAAGATCTGCGGCGGCGGTGCCAAGAGCCCGCTGTGGAAGAAAATGATCGCCAACATCATGAATCTTAAGGTTGATATGATCGAAAGCGAAGAAGGACCGGCCCTTGGTGGTGCCATGCTGGCTGCTGTTGCCTGCGGTGAATATGCAAGCGTTGAAGAAGCCGCTGCCAAAATCGTCAAGATTGTCGGTACTGTTGAACCGGAAGCTGAACTGGTTGCAAAATACGAAGACCGTTATCAGAAATTCCGCCAGATTTATCCGGCCTGCAAACCGGTATTCGATGTTATTTCCAAATAAAAGAAAGACATCGCCCATTTAATTTGAACCAAAGCCACCTGCTAAAGCCTTCAGGCTGCAGACCGGCCCAAAAACCTGTATCAACTTTAAACAGGACAGGAGAACTGTATAAAGGAGGACACTCACATGGAAATTAAAAAAGTCACTGATCCGTCATTCAGAAAATACGGAAAGATCGTAGAAAATCTGGATTTCTCTGGTCTCATCAAAGCTCTTGAAGAGAAAACACCGGCTCCGGAAGATGTCGTCTACGAAGCATCCGTTGAAGCTCTGGAAGCTGAACCTATCTTCGCTGAGCTTTCCCGGGCAGCTTATGGTGAAATGCCTATCGAAATCGGTTTCTGCAACGGTAAAAACCATCAGCTGAACGCTTTTGAATATCATCGTTCTTCAGAAATCAACGTAGCCGCTACTGATGCCATTCTTATCCTTGGTCATCAGCAGGATATTACAGAAGATTTCACTTATGATACTTCTCTTGCAGAAGCTTTCCTTCTTCCGAAGGGCACAGCTGTAGAAGTATATGCCACAACTCTTCACTATGCTCCCTGCAGCGTTGGTGACAATGGTTTTAAGGTTGGTATCGTGCTTCCGAGAGAAACCAATTTCCCGCTGGAAAAAGGCCATGAAGGCTGGGAAGACAAACTTCTTGCCGCCAGAAACAAATGGCTTATCGGTCATCCGGACGCTGATCTTCCGGAAGGCACACACCTTGGCCTCAAGGGCGAAAATCTTAGTGTTTGATCTGTCCCTTAACTCACATAAAGGGCAGTTAACAATGGAATAACTTTTTGAGTTTTATTCCGTCTCTTTCAAAATGATTTTAAAAGATCCTTATTTCTCTTTTAAGATCAGAAGACAAAGTAATTTATTATCAACAATATTCAGGAGGATATTAAAAATGACAAACATCCCAGAAGTCAAACTTGGTATCATCGCAGTCAGCCGTGACTGTTTCGTGATCGAGCTTTCCGAAAAAAGACGTGCTGCCATCAAGGCTGCTTACACAGGCGATCTGTATGAGTGCCCGGTAACCGTTGAAAACGAAAAAGATATGGAGAAAGCTCTTGCAGACGTTGAAAATGCAGGCTGCAATGCTCTCGTTGTCTTCCTTGGAAACTTCGGTCCGGAAACACCGGAAACTGTTATCGCTGAAAGATTCGATGGCCCGGTTATGTATGTAGCTGCTGCTGAAGGCGACGGCGACATGATCAACGGCAGAGGTGATGCTTACTGCGGTATGCTGAACTGCTCTTATAACTTAAAGATGCGTCACATCCAGGCATACATTCCGGAATATCCGGTTGGCACAGCCACAGATATCGCTACTATGATTGCTGAATTCGTTCCGGTAGCCCGTGCCGTCATCGGTGTTAAGAACCTGAAGATCATTACCTTTGGTCCCCGTCCTCAGGACTTCTTCGCCTGCAACGCTCCCATCAAAGGTCTCTATGAACTGGGTGTTGAAATCGAAGAGAACTCAGAACTTGACCTTCTTGTTTCCTTCAATGAACATGCAAATGATCCCCGTATTCCGGAAGTCTGTGCTGACATGGCTAAGGAAATGGGCGAAGGCAAATATTATGCTGACCTCAACACAAAGATGGCTCAGTTTGAGCTGACTCTTCTTGACTGGGCTGAAGCTCACAAGGGTGCAAGAAAATATGTTGCATTTGCTGATAAGTGCTGGCCGGCATTCCCGTCACAGTTCGGTTTCGAACCCTGCTATGTCAACAGCCGTCTGTGCTCCAGAGGCATCCCGGTATCCTGCGAAGTTGATATCTATGGTGCTTTAAGCGAATACATCGGTCTTTGCATCTCCAATGATGCCGTTACTCTTCTTGATATCAACAACTCTGTACCGCAGTACATCTATGATGAAGATATCAAGGGCAAATATGATTACAAGCTGACAGATACTTTCATGGGCTTCCATTGCGGCAATACACCGGCCTGCAAAATGTGCAGCGACAGAGCTGTTAAATATCAGCTGATCCAGCACAGACTTCTTGAACCGGCTGGTTCTGATCCGGATTTCACAAGAGGTACTCTGGAAGGCGATATCGCAGCTTCCGATATTACTTTCTATCGTCTGCAGTGCAACTCCGAAGGCGAACTGGTTTCCTATGTTGCTGAAGGCGAAGTCCTTGACGTTCCCACCAGATCCTTTGGTGGTATCGGTATCTTCGCTATCAAGGAAATGGGACGCTTCTATCGTCACGTACTGATCGAAGGCAACTATCCGCATCACGGTGCCGTTATGTTCGGTCATTACGGAAAGGCTTACTATGAAGTCGTTAAATATCTTGGCCTTGATGTTAAAAAGATCGGCTACAATCAGCCGGCCGGCGTAAGATATCCCACAGAAAATCCTTTCGCTTAATAAGTAGGCCTACATGATGCCACCTTCGGTGGCATCACCAGATATAAAAGTCGGCTGCTTCGTGCTACGCACTCTCGCATCCGCAGTCCGAACTTTTAATGTAGAATCCTTTCATTTTAAGTAAAAGCCCCAGGTTCCGGATCCCGGAACCTGGGGCTTTTCTTTTTTTATAACTCTATGGCAATGCCATCAATAAACCGTGCCTTGATATTACGATCATCTCCGATATAGCAGAACCTTTCCAGCTTTTCCTCTGCACTAAGGTCTGTCCAGGGATCTTCCATATTATCGATAACAAGGGCATTAAACTGATAACCTTTTTCAAAAGAACCAACCTTGCCGAAAGCACTTCCGCCTTCCTTTGTAGCATGATAGAAAGCCTCTGTAAGGGTAATGGTTTTGCTGACAGACGGCTCGTAAAACTCCTTCATTTTCGACAATTGAACCGCTCTTGCCACCTGTCTGTAAACGGCTATGCCATGACCGCCGGCAATATCCGAACCCACTGCAATCTTAAGTCCGTCCTTATGCATATTTTCAAGAGGCATGATGCCTGCAATGATATTCGTTGTGGCATCCGGGCAATGAACTGAAAAACTTCCATGCTTCTTTAATATTCTTCGATCCTCATCTGTGGGGAATATAACATGGGCAAAGATCGACGGGCCATAATCCATAAGACCGGCTCTCTCGTAAATTTCCGCATCAGATCCATAGCCTGGGAAAAGTTTCAAAGCTTCAGCTGCCTCCCAGAGAGATTCCACAAGATGGGTATGAACACCGCAGTGATATTTTGCTGCCAGTTTGCCAAGACCCCTGATCAGATCTTCACTGCAGGTAGGTGCAAACCGGGGTGCCAGGATTGGCTTCACCTTTTTTGCATCTGTATGTTCCTCAAGATAAATTTCCGTCTCTTTTAGGGATTCTTCCGTTGTCTCCACAAGGAAATCCGGTGAATTGACGTCCATATTAACCTTGCCGACATAGCCGTAAAGACCTTTGTCTTCCATCTTTTTAAAGAGATAATCCGTTGCTTCACGATGAATGGTGGCGAAGACATTAGCATGGAAGGTACCGTTACGGATCATGTCATCTACGAAGGCATCGTAACATTTTTGAGCATAGGCCATATCTTTGAAATGTGATTCCTGGGGAAAGGTATAATGATTCAGCCAGTCGGAAAGGAGACAGTCCATACCAATGCCTCTCTGCACATACTGGGCACCATGGACATGGAGATCGGAGAAAGCCGGAATAATAAGTTTGTCCCCAAAGTCCGTCACCTGAGCATGCTCAAATTTTTCCGGAATAACAGGGTAGATTCCCTCAACTTTACCATCCTCTACCGCAATATAACTCTTCTCGTAAACTGCCAGTTCATCAGCATTTGGCGCATAAACAATATCTCCATGATATAAATTCACTGCCATAATAGTCTCTCCTTTTTGCCTCTCTTTAGCTTATTTTTGTATCATCTTACTCTGTCTTTATTCGCACTTCCAACCGCGTAATAAACTCCTCATTGTGGCTTTCCACAAACTGATCAATGATATTAATGGTAAGGATCATGGAATCCAGATTGTGCATATTTTCCTGCTCAGCATACCGGCGAAGTCTTTCAAAACTTTCGTCGATCTCTTCATAAGGTCCCTTGTGATAGCCTACAAGATATCTGCCTCCGGGAATAGAACGGCTGTGAACAGATTCATCAGCTGCGTGTGTTTCCTGTTCATTTTTATTTTCCTCATAATCCGTTATCAATGCCCCGAATTCCTTGTAGTCCACATCATAAAAGACGATGGTTGGATAGAAATAAAAAGATTCTCCATTATAAATCTCGCTCTCTGATCCAATAGAAATAAAGCGCCTTTCCGGACGATCCGTTATGTGGAAACTATCGAGATCCTCCGGTATTTCCTCCCGGCTTTCTTCGATAAACTGCACCTTCCTCATAATAGCACGATCGATACGCATCTGCTCTTCCCATTGAGCATGAATGGCCGCCGATCTCTCTTTCAACTTCTTTAAAGACTCATCCGGCTTCCGGTCTGCCTGGAAATCCCGCACGGCTTCAATGGAATAGCCCAGTTTCCGCATATAACGAATGGAAGCCAGCTCATAAACCTGATCAAAACGATATTTCCGATAACCATTTTTCGGATCACGGAAATCCGGTTTAAATACCCCGGCTTTATCATAATAATGCAGGGTCTGCACTGTCAGACCAAATAAAGATGCCAGCTCATGAACATCCAGATAATCTTTTGATTTCAACTATTTTCACTCCATTTAATTATCGAGACCCTTTAATATAGGGTTTGCTCAAAGCCTCCGGTTCACTATTTTTCCCAATAGAACCCAGCATGGCAATCAGTGTCAGGGCATAGGGAAGAATCGCCAGAAGGTAGGGTGAAACCGAAACACCGATCGTCTGGAGGCGAATCTGCAGGGCATTGGCCGCACCGAATAAAAGGGCTGAACCAAAGACACCAAAGGGTGTGTAGCGTCCCAGGATAACTGTAGCCAGGGCAATATAACCTCGTCCGGAAATCATATTTTCCGTAAATACACCCAGCTGCACCAGGACAAGGTAGGCACCCCCGACACCTCCCAAAATACCATTAAAGATCATGGCGATCCAGCGGTATTTCTTTACATTGATACCAGCTGATTCTGCAGCTCCCGGATTTTCCCCAACGGCTGAAAATGACAGTCCTAAATTTGTTTTCTTATAAAAAAGCCAGGTCAGTATAAGCAAAACATAGAGGATATAAGTCAGTATATCACAATTAAAAAAGGCTTCACCAATAAATGGAATTTGAGATAACCCGGGAATCGCAATGGCGGGCAGAGTCTCAATCTGCTGATAGCTCTGGCCATCTGACATAAGCTTAAAGAGGAAGCTGGTTATACCAAGGAAAAGCATGTTAATGGCAAGACCGCTGACCGACTGATTCTGAACCAGGGTGATGGACAAAAGCCCATGCAAGAGACTTACCACAAGGCCTCCGGCTATACCGCACAAAAGTCCCAGGGCAAGGCTTCCTGTATACCAGGCACCGGCAAAAGAAAAGAAAGCTCCGCTGAGCATGACCCCCTCCATGCCGATATTCAGTATGCCGGATCGTTCCGCATAAAGCTCACCGATACCGCCATACATAAGGGGCACAGCCAGTCGAACCGCTGCAGACAAAAAAGCCGTAATAAAACTCACCGTTAAAATCTGCTCAAGCATTATTTTGTGCCCTCCTTTGCTTTACCAAATCTGATTTTATGAAAAAGATCTTTTGACAAGATGAGAATAACCACAACACCTATAAGGATATTAACGATAGCCGACGGAATTCCCAGCTGTCTTTGCATGGAACCGGCTCCTGTCTGCACGGCTGCATAAATAATAGCCGCAGCCAGCACTCCAAGAGGATTATTAAAGGCAACCAGGGCAATCAGCACAGCCGTATAACCGCAGTTAGAAGAAATGCCTTCAATAAGCTTCTTCTGAACGGAAAGGACTTCTATTCCGCCGGCCAGCGCTGCCAGTCCGCCGCTCAAAAAGGCCGATAATATAATATTTTTCATAACGGAAATGCCACTGCATGCACTGCCTCTTTTGTTGAGACCAACAGCTTTAAGTTCATAGCCAACAGTAGTCTTCTCCATGAGAAACCAGATAACAAAGACACTGACAATGGCAATGATAATGCCTGTATGGAAACGACTACCACTAAAAAGCATGGAAAGCTGTGAATCTTCCGGCACCTTGGCTGACTGAGGCACATTGCCTTCCGGATCCATCAGGAAAGACCGTACGGCGTAGCCAAGGAAATTGATGGCAATATAATTAAGCATAATGGTGACGATAATTTCCGATATGTTAAATTTCGCTTTAAAAACAGCCGCAACAAGAGCCCATAGGCCACCGGCAATAAAGCCCGCTACAAGAGAGAGAATAATGGCTCCAACACCGGAAAATGGTACATTAAGCACCACTATCGTCGATACCATAGCACCTACATAAAACTGTCCTTCCGCACCGATATTAAAGAAGCCGGTGCGATAGGCCACGGCACATCCCAAACCCGTCAGGATCAGGGGGCAGGCTTTTACAAAGACTTCCGCAAACCCTGATGCTGTTCCGAAGATTCCTCTGAAGAAAAGGCCGTAAGCCTCAGCCGGATCAGCACCACAGGCTATAATAAGAAGAGTTCCCACAAGAACTGTCAGAACAAAGATAATAGCCACGTCCATTGCAGCCCTTGCACCTTTTTTATTCTTAAACATGCTCAGCCTCCTCTCCTTTTATACCGCCCATTAAAAGACCAATTTTTTGTACCGTTGCTTCATCGTGATTTAAAATGCCAACGATACGTCCATCAAACATAACCGCGATACGGTCACTTAATGCCATGATTTCTTCAAGATCTGCCGAAATAAGCATAACAGCCTTCCCAGTATTTCTCTCTTCGATCAATCTTTCCCGGACAAATTCCGCGGCACCGATATCAAGTCCTCGGGTGGGCTGACTGGCTATAATAAGCTTGGCGCTGTCTTTCAATTCCCGCGCAATGATCAGCTTCTGCTGATTACCGCCGGATAAGAAGCGAACCAGGGTATCTATTCCGGATTTTCCTGAGGTTTTCACCTGATACTGGGCAACCTTTTTCTCCGCATTTTCCCGGACAGAGTGCTGATCAACAATGCCTCGTCTTGCAAAAGGTTTCTTTCCATAATCCCGAAGCACCAGATTATCGGCTACGCTCATACCGGTGATGAGACTATCCTGCAAACGATCCTCTGAAATGTAAGAAATCCCTTTCTCGCAACGTTCCCGTATACCTTTGTCGTTTAAATTCTCACCATCCAGCAGGATCTGTCCGCCTTTTTGCTTCTGAATACCGCAAATAACCTCTGCCAGCTCTTTCTGGCCGTTTCCTTCAACGCCGGCAATTCCAAGTATTTCTCCTTCCCGGATTGAGATGGAAATATCATGAAGTTTATGCCGCATGTGATGGCCTCCGCCGAAAACATTTTCCATCGAGAAAAGTTCTCTTTCTTTGGGTTTTCCTTCTATATTATAAGTTTCGGTCAATTCACGCCCTATCATATAGGAAGAAAGTTCACCCGGATTGGTTTCCGCTGTTACCAGCTGTGCCACTTCTCTTCCATCCCGCAGGATGGTCACCCGATCACTGATAGCCATGATTTCGCTCATTCGATGGGTAATGATGATAATTCCATAGCCTTCCTTTTTAAGATTCCTTAAAACCTCAAAGAAGTGAGTGGTTTCCTGTGGAGTCAGAACACCTGTAGGCTCATCAAGAATGAGCAGTTCCACATTCCGGTAAAGAGCTTTGAGGATTTCAACTCTCTGCTGCTCACCTACCGAAAGATCACTGATCAGGGCATCCGGGTTAACATTCAGACCATATTTTTCAGCAAGGGCAATAATTTTTTCCCGTGCCTCATTTCGCTTCAGAACGAAATCATTACCTTTAAGATTAAGGATAATATTATCCAGTACAGTCATTTTTTTTACCAGGGAAAAATGCTGCTGTACCATGCCGATACCGGAGGCAATGGCTTCCCGTGGAGACTCAAAATGAGCTTTCTCATCTTTCCAGTAGATTTCACCCTTATCCGCGGTATAAAGTCCAAAGAGAATATTGACCAGCGTAGTTTTTCCGGCTCCATTTTCACCGAGAAGAGCATGTATTTCTCCCTTTTCAATAGTCAGGTTAATATCTTCATTGGCATAGACACCGGAGAAGGCTTTATAGATGTGTTTCATTTGCAAAAGAGACATGGGCTTTTCCCTTCCTGAGATATTTAAGAGCAGGTCATTCTGCAGACTGCAAAATGGCCCGCCAGTCCATTATGTTTTAAAGACAAAAGCCGGCACTTCCGTGCCGGCTCCTTAAAATTTCGAATTATTCTCTTACTGTATAGTCACGAACAACTTCAAGTTCACCGGATTTAATCTTTTCAATAGCTTCTTCAGCTGTTGCCTTTACATCATCAGAAAGATTATCTGAGAGAAGAACTTCAACAGCGCCATCGGCCATGCCCAGGTTGTAAACATCACCGGTAAAGGTTCCGTCTGCTACGGTTCCAAGAGCAATATCAAGAACTACATCCAGATTGTAAAGAGCAGAATCCAGAATGTTGTCCGGAGCCAGTGAGCTCTGATCATAGGAATCACCCTGGCACCATACGTTAGCATCAACAGCTGCAGAGATAGCACCATTGCCGCAGGCATTTGCGCAATGCTTGATAACATCAGCGCCATTTTCGATCATAGCCTTTGCAGCTTCCTGAGCCAGCTGTGTATCTGTATAGGAGTTTGTCCAGGCTGTCTGCACATCGATATCCGGATTAACAGACTTGGCACCATCTTCATAACCGTTAATGATCTTAACAAGGGAATCACCCTGGATGGGTCCGATCGCACCAATCTTTCCGCTCTTAGAAGTAGAAGCAGCGATAATACCCTCTACGTATGCAGTCTGTTCGCAGGCCATAACGTAGGAAGCTACATTATCAGCAGAAGCATCAGCCTCTGTGCAGATGAATTTTACATCCGGATAAGTCTCGGCAACTTCCAGAGCCGGATCACCAAATTCATAACCATGACCAATGATGACATCATAGCCGCTTGAAGCATAATCAGCGAAAGCAGAAGCAATATCAGCTGTTGTCAGGTTTTCTGAATAAGAAAGTTCATAACCATATTTTTCGCAGGCTGCCAGTGCACCTTCATAAGCTGACTGGTTCCAGCCCTGATCATTGGCAGCACCTGACAGAAGAAGAGCTACCTTCAGGCCGGATGCTGTTGATGTTTCTGTGCTTGAGGATTCATCGGTTGTAGATTCAGTTGATGTGCTTTCTGCAGATGATGAATCTGCCTGTGCCGTCGATGAAGATGTGCTTCCGCAGGCTGTGAGCGAAATGGCCATAACAGATGCTAAACCAAGACTTACAAATTTTTTCATGTTTTCCTCCTTGAATTCAATTCAAATACCAAAATCCCTTGTGGTTTAAGTAAGAAAAATTTTACCTACCACTTTGTGGCTCTTAACGTAAACTATATAGTTGCTATAGAGTCAAGACCTAATTGCATTATTTTTTATAGAATTCTTCCGCCCCTGACTTTGCAAGAAAGCATTGCAAATGCCGTATTTTCTGCTATAATTGGCTTTCGTACATGCCGCAATGCGGCGTATTTTTTAATTAAAATAAAGAGAATAAGTTTTTAAAAGAATGGATAAAAAAAGCACCGTCCTTAAAATCATCTGGTGGACCTATATCACCGCCCTCTTCATTTTTGTGGTTGTTAAATTTAACGGCTCCTTCTCTGAGCTTGCCGACCGCATGAAGTATTATTCTTCTGAGGATGTGGTGCGTTATAATCTGATTCCGCTTAAAAGCATCAACACACAGCTTCGCCATATTACAAACAGTTGGGGCATACGGAACCTTTTGGGAAATATCATTCCTTTTATTCCCTTTGGCTACCTCATACCGGTTGTTTTTAATAAAATCAACAACTATACCAGGGTTTTCTTTGCAGGTCTCATAACCGTTATCGGCATTGAACTTTTCCAGTATGTCACAAAGCTGGGAAGCCTTGATATTGATGATGTAATATTAAACATGATCGCCATTTCCATCGGATATGGCCTCATGAAAATCTTTTTTAGAGACAAGAAGGCCTGAAAGCCTCTTAGAAGGAAAAAAATGAAAAGATATGTTTATGCGGCCGCTTTGATCATCGGTGCTTCAGCCTTTTTAACCGGCTGTGCCCAAAAGACCGCAACCTCTTCCGAAACATCTTCGGCAGAGACAAGTACATCTTCCGAGGTGACACCAACGGCTAAAGCAACAGCCACACCGAAGCCCACCAGTACACCAACTCCAACAGTTACACCGGTAGCTTCATCCGCTGAAACGGTTCCGGAGGAGTCAAAAGCAGTGTCTGATGATGAAATGGCAGAAAGTGATGCAGAAGAGAACTCTGTTGAACCCGCCAATGGATCATCTGATTATGCGTCCCAACTCCAGGTACTGGCAGATAATTATGATGTCTGGTCCACTTCCGATATGGGAACCCTCTATGGTTGGTGTGCCGTGACGGATCTTGATAATAATGGCCGCCTGGAAGTTATTCCGACCATGATCTACGGAAACAGCAACTATACCTACGCAACTATCTGCGAGGTTAACGAAACCATGAATGGCATCAACAAGGTTTCCGTATCCGGTGTCAATGAATATAACCTTCCGGATTTTCTGGCCAGCAGCAGCGTGCCCATGTATGAAAATTCTAACGGACGGTATTATATTTTTACCAATACTGAACGAAACGGTGCTGCTAACCACTATTATTCACTGGATCCCACCGTATTGACGGATGGTACGCTGTATGTGGAAGTTCTTGGAACGGAATGTGATGTTGAAGACTCCACTTATTATACGGATGGAAGTGGAAACGAGATCACGGCCGATAATTTTAATTCCCTTGTTGATAAAAAGTTTTCTTATTATACTGAACACGAAGTTTCCATCTGTTGGGTTGAACTTAGTGAGGGAACTGATGTCCTGACACAGCTCACCACATCCTGGAATGGATTTATCGTCGATTAATGTAGAGAGGCACACACAATTTGTGTATGCCTCTTTTTTTGTACAGAGCAAGGTTCCCTGATTTCTATTTCACGTATAAAAAGCGAAAACCCACTGAAAAACCTGACTTTTCAGTGGGCTTAAAATATCAGACATATGTATTTAAATCAAGGACACTTCTTCAAAAAGCTAAAAACTGAACATTGGAAAGTGCGAATTAGATAAGAATGCGCTATTATTCTGCCTTCGTCACCAGTTTTGCTGCGCCATAGATACCGGCATCATTTCCCAGCTGGGCCAGTTCAAAAGGAATATTTTTGCAGGAATGGAAGCAGTATTTTGTATAAGCTTCCCTTGCTGTCTCTGTAATGATGGCACCTGATTTGGCAAGACCGCCGCCAATAACAAAAACCTCAGGATCTACTACGCAGGCTACCATAGCAAGGCCTCTTCCCAACATATTCATGGAATAGTGGATTCGCTCCAGAGCCACCGCATCCCCCTGAATGGCTTCCATGCAGATATCTTTAGCCGTCAGCTTCTCGTAGGATTTAAGAGATGTCTCCAGTTCCGGATGGGCAGTCAGATACTTCTTCGTCACACGAAGCAGGCCATTGGCTGAGGAATACTGCTCAAGGCAGCCCTTTTTACCGCAGCCGCAGGTGTCTTCTTCATCTTCAGTCACCGGAAGATGTCCAATCTCACCACCGGCACCATTTTCACCGGAAACAATTTTTCCATTAATAATAATACCGCCGCCTACACCGGTTCCAAGTGTGACCATAACGATATTTTTATGACCTTTGCCGCCGCCCTGCCACATTTCACCGAAAGCAGCCACATTGGCATCATTTTCAACCTTTGTGTCAAACCCTGTCAGCTCTTTAAATTCCTTAGCTACATCAAAAACGCCCCAGCCAAGGTTAACAC
>CAVDGK010000025.1:0-13768 GCA_963607995.1 Oscillospiraceae bacterium
GTGCCTGTTACATCAACCTGGGAGTTTGTAACACCATCAAGGCATCAAGAAATGCCTTGATGGTGTTACAAACTCCCAGGTTGATGTAACAGGCACAACAAAGCCGCTGGTTGACTGCGTTAAGTCTGGTGTTCTTCGTGGTGCTGTTGCCATGGTTGGCTGCAACAATCCGAAGGTTCGCCCGGATACCGCTCACATTGAGCTGATGAAGAAGCTGATCGCAAACGATATCATCGTTGTTGTTTCTGGCTGCTCCGCTCAGGCTGCTGCTAAGGCCGGTCTTATGTCAAAAGAAGCTAAAGAGCTTTGCGGCGATGGTCTTAAGAGAGTCTGCGAACTGGTTGATATCCCGCCTGTTCTTCACATGGGTTCATGCGTTGATATTTCCCGTATGATGATCCTGGCTTCTGATATCGCTAAGGATTCCGGCTGGAATATTTCCCAGATTCCGCTTCTTGGCTGCGCTCCGGAATGGATGAGCCAGAAGGCCGTTTCCATCGGTAACTATGTTGTTGCTACAGGTATTGATACCTTCCTTGGCGTCGATCCCTACACCAGCGGTTCTGATGAAGTTAACAGATACCTGCAGGGCGAAGGCGTAAGAGAATGGGTTGAAGCCAATTACACCGTTGAGCTTGATATCGACAAGATGGGCGATATGATGATCGAAGCCATCGAAAAGAAGAGAGAGGCTCTCGGAATCTAATGTATTTTGATAAATGAAAGGAATGCTATGAAGGTTGCCATTACAGGTAAGGGTGGTGTCGGAAAAACGACATTGTCTTCGGTTCTGTGCCGGCTCTATGCTGAAGAGGGAAGAGAGGTTCTGGCAGCGGATGTTGATCCGGATGCTAACCTGGGACTGGCTCTTGGATTTTCCGAGGAAGAAGTCAGCAGCATTGTTCCTATTTCAAAAATGCGGGATCTGGTAGAGGAACGGACCGGTGCCAACAGTCTTAACAAGTTTTTTAAGCTGAATCCTTATGTTTCGGATATTCCGGATAAGTACGCCAAAGAAATTAATGGTGTTAAGCTTCTTGTTATGGGTACGGTTGAAACCGGCGGCAGCGGTTGTGTCTGCCCGGAGCATGTCATGCTGAAAGCCATCTTATCCAACCTGATCTTCCGAAAGGATGATGTGGTTGTCATGGACATGGAAGCCGGACTTGAGCACCTTGGCCGTGGAACGGCCGGCATGATGGACCAGTTTATTGTAGTCATCGAGCCGGGTGCCAGAAGTATTCAGACTTACGGAAATGTAAAACGTCTGGCTGCCGATCTTGGCATTAATAAAGTTAGTGTTGTTGCCAATAAAGTACGGGATGAAAAGGATGAAGAGTATATTAAGGCTCATATTCCGGAAGAAGATCTTTTGGGATTCATCCACTACAGTACGGATGTCATAGACGCTGACAGAAATGAAGCATCACCTTTCGATTACAGCAAGGATACAGTAGAAGAAATCAGGCTTATCAAACAGAAAATGGATGCTAAGGAGAATAAAAATATATGAAGACATTAATTGAGCGCGTCTTTAACGGCAACGACGAGATGTATGCTCTGGCCGAAAAAGCTGTGGCTGATGCCGTAGCAAAATGTGGTGCAGATGCTAAAGTTGCCATGGATACAGCTTATTATCTTCCTTGTCTTTATGCTATGACCGGCGTCAAGGTAACGACGGTTGGCGAAGCTAAGGAAGCTCTTGAAACAACAGTTAAAGCTTTCATGACCCGCAACAAGAGAACAAAAGACGTTTTCACATCAGGTGTTGCAACAGCTCTTTCAGCTGAAATCATTGAAGCTATGAAGTATACAGTAGCAGGCGGCAGCCCCTACGCAGAACCGGTTATGGGTCATTTCTCAGATGCCCAGATCCGTGAGCTGGGTGTTCCCCTTGTTACAAAGGATATTCCGGGTGTTGCCGTTATCATCGGCGAAGCTCCCAATGCTGAAGATGTAGTCAGCCTTGTTAAGGAATATCAGGGACAGGGTATCTTCGTTACCCTTGTTGGTAAATGTATTGACCAGTGTGCACAGGGCGGCATTAAGTTGAGCTTTGGTACCCGTGTTGTTGGTCTTGGTTATGATCTTTCTGCCGTAGCACATGCTGTCAGCGTAACTCTTCGTGCAGCAATTATCTTTGGCAGCAAGGAACCGGGCGATTATGAAGGTATGTGGAGATATACCATGGAGCGTATGTATGCATTCGTTAATGCTTTCGCTCCGGTTGATGATATGACCGTTGCCTGCGGCGCCGGCGCTATTCAGCTGGGCTTCCCGGTTATCACAAATGATACGGAAGAAAATAATATGTTCCGTATTCCCAAGAGCATTATTATTCAGGAAGATATCAGCAAATTCAATGCTACTTCCCTGGAAGCAAGAGGCATTAAGATCAAGATCACAAAGATGGAGATCCCGGTTGCATACTCAACAGCTTTCGAAGGTGAAATCGTTCGTCGTGGTGATATGCAGATCGAATTCGACGGTTCCAGAAAGACAGGTCTTGAACTTGTCCGTATGTGCGATCCGGCTGATGTTGAAGATCATAAATTCACTCTGGTTGGCCAGGATTTTGATGCTTTCGAAGTTGGTGCCAAGGTTGACTTTGCTATCATCGCAGATGTAGCCGGTAAGAATATGTCACCGGATTTCGAATCTGTATTCGAAAGAAAGTTCCATTCTTATGTAAACTGCATCGAAGGTGTTATGCATACAGGCCAGAGAGACCTGGTTCGTATCCGTATCAACAAAGATACTTTCGCTGCCGGTCTGCGTGCTAAAGATCTTGCTGAAGTTATCTATGTTAAGTTAAAGAGTGATTTCGATGCTGTCATCGATAAGTGCCAGGTTACCATCGTTACGGATGAAGCAGAAGCTGCCCGTATCCGTAAAGAAGTAGCTACACCGATCTATGACAAGAGAGATGAAAGACTGAAATCCATGACGGATGAAAACGTTGATCAGTTCTATACATGTATCATGTGCCAGTCCTTCTCCCCGAGCCATGTTTGTATCGTTACACCTGAAAGACTTGGTCTTTGCGGTGCTGTGTCATGGCTGGATGCTAAGGCTACAAATGAACTGGATCCCTCAGGTCCCTGCCAGGTTGTTCTGAAGGAACGTGTTATCGATGAAAATGTCGGCCGTTGGGAAGAAGTTAATGAAGCTGTCAGCACCTATTCTCATGGTGCACTTCAGGAAGTTACCCTGTACTCCATCATGGAAGACCCGATGACATCTTGCGGCTGCTTCGAATGTATCTGCGGTATCGAACCTTGCTCAAATGGTGTGGTTATCGTTAACCGTGAACATACAGGTATGACACCTCTTGGTATGACATTCTCAGAAATGGCTTCCATGACAGGTGGTGGTGTTCAGACACCGGGCTTCATGGGCCACGGCAAGCACTTCATTTCTTCCAAGAAGTTCATGAAGGCTGAAGGCGGTATTGCCCGTATTGTATGGATGCCGAAGGAACTGAAGGATCAGGTTGCAGATAGCCTTAATGCTTCTGCTAAGGATCTTTATGGCATCGATGATTTCTGCAGCAAGATTGCTGATGAAGAGGTCTGCGGTGATGGTGATCCGGAAGCACTGCTTAACTACCTTACCGAAGTTGGACATCCGGTTCTTGAAATGGAACCCCTTATGTAATAAACCAGCATAAAAAAGCCCTCCACCCTTACGCTAGCGTAAGAAGGTGGGGGGCTTTCTTTTTTTATCATAAAAATCTTCTTAATGTGATAGTAAAAAGCTCTGAAACATGCGATAATACTAACCGCACTTTAAAAGAAAAAATGGAGAATTATTATGGATACGATGCCCACCGTGGATGTCATTATCCCCACATATAAACCGGGTCGGGAACTGAAAGAACTGCTTCGCCGCCTGGAAGCTCAGACCTTAAAGCCGGGCCACATACTTATTATGAATACCGATGAAAAATATTGGAAAAGTGAACTTATTGAAGATTCACCCACAGCCGAAGTTTTTCATGTTACTAAAGATCAGTTCGATCATGCCGGAACCCGTGATATGGGAGCCGGTTTTTCCGTTGCCGATATTATTGTCTTTATGACACAGGATGCCCTGCCGGCAGATGAAGAACTTTTGGAATGTCTTGTGCGTGGATTCCAGAGCCTTGATATCGTGGCTGTTTATGCCCGTCAGCTGCCTAAAGATGACTGTAAAGTGGTTGAGAAATTTACCCGGGAATTTAATTATCCGCCGAAATCCCATGTCTATTCAAAAGCTGATATAGCTGAGCACGGTGTTAAGGCCTTTTTCTGTTCCAATGTCTGTGCAGCCTATAATCATACTTATTATGAGCAGGTCGGAGGTTTTAAGGCCCCTAGTATTTTCAATGAAGATATGATTTTTGGCGGAAAGGCCATTAAAGATGACAAAATGATCGCCTATGCCGCTGATGCCTGTGTTTATCATTCGCATAATTACAACTGCCTTGAGCAGTTTCACCGCTATTTTGATAATGGTGTTTCTCAGGCAGATCATCCGGAAGTATTTAAAGGGGTTCCATCCTCTGGTGAAGGTATGAAGCTGGTACGGGCTACCAAAGATTATTTGAAGAAAAAAGGTATGAAACGGAAGATACCGGGCCTTATTGTGCAGAGTGGATTCAAATTTCTTGGTTTCCGGTTGGGAAAAATGTATAAGCACCTGCCTCGCTTTCTGGTCAAGGCCTGCAGTCTCAATAAAACTTACTGGGATATTAAGGTGACCGTGGATTGAATGAGAAGGTCAATCTTGATAGAAGTCGGCATTTCACATATTTAACACATTTTTATCTTATTCTGAGGAAAGTTTAGGGTACGATATAAGCCCATACGTGAATAAATGGAAAGAAGGATACTATATGGCAGATATTTTTGATCCGAACCACAATACAGATGGCTCTGATAATTCGTCTGTTGAGGATATGGCGCAGGAAGCAAGACGCCGCGCTGAACTTTATAATAAGAGATCCGAAGAAAAGCTGAATCAGAGTGTGAACGAAGAAAGCACTTCCTATATGGAAGAAGCTGCGGATGATGCTGGATTTTCTGGCGAAGCTTCTCCAACAATTACGGATGAGGCATCCAAAACATTCTATAATGACGAGTTTGCTAAAGATGAATCAGAGAACAGTACTTCAGGCATTGATTCGGCATCAACACAGGATGATGAATACCTGGCCCGTCATTATAATGAGACACGTCATGACTCTTCATCTTATTCCCAGTATTCTTTTAATGAAAATGCAAACCGTCCCCATACATCCAGAAAGAAAAAGAATGACGGCAAGAAAAAGGTCATCGCTATTGTTCTGATTGTGGCTGTAGCCGGTGCGGCACTGGGAGCTACGGTGAGAATTGCTGCTTCTATTGGTAAACAGGCAGCTTCCCTTAATTCAGAGATAACGGGAGATAATGGGAATTCCCAGCCGGGCACACCGGGCATTTCAGATATTCCGGATACCAGTGATTCTGACAATGAAGATAGTGAATCTTCTAAATCAGAATCCAGCTCGAAGAGTAGTTCAGTTTCAGGTGAAATGACAGTTCAGCAGATCGTTGAAACCTGTATGCCGGCGATGGTATCCATTACAACGGAAACAGTTTCTGAAGTTCAGTCTTATTTTGGCGGTGAGTCCCAGTCTTATACATCAAGCAGTGCCGGCAGCGGTGTTATTCTTGAACAGCAGGATGACAGCATTCTTATTATTACAAATGAGCATGTTGTTTCCGGTTCCACTACTATTACGGCAACCTTCTATGATGACACAACAGTTTCAGCAGAGGTGGCAGGATCGGATTCGGCAGAGGATCTGGCTTTGATCAAGGTTTCATTATCGGACCTTTCTGAAGATACTTTAAATGGTATCCGTCTTATGGATGTAGGGGATACCAGTGAATGTCAGGTTGGTGAGAGCGTCGTTGCCATCGGCAATGCCCTGGGTTATGGCCAGTCCGTTTCTTCAGGTATTGTCAGTGCTTTAAATCGTCAGGTGACGGTTGATGGTGTTTCCCACACATTGGTGCAGACTGATGCGGCTATTAATCCCGGCAACTCCGGTGGTGCCCTTATCAATATGCAGGGTCAGCTGATCGGTATTAATGAGGTTAAATATAACAGTACATCAGTTGAAGGTATGGGCTATGCCATTCCGACAAATACAATTCAGAGTTTTGTCAATACGATTTTGAATCGTACAGAAAGATCAGAAGTTGATGAATCTGAACGCGGCTATCTTGGTATTTCCTGCATGACGGTACCGGATTCCTATGTGGAGCAGGGGTATCCGTCAGGTGCTTATATTTCAGAAGTAACGGAAGGCGGACCGGCTGATCAGGCTGGTATTCAGGTTGGTGATATTATTTCTTCCATCAATGGTTATTCAGTCAGCACGGCAGATGATCTTGTTGAAGGGGTTGCCTGCATCAAGAGCGGTGAAACAGCTACCCTGACGGTTTTGAGACTTAATGATGATCAGAGTGCTTATGAAGCCCAGACCATCGAGGTTCAGCTGACAGCCCGTTCTGAGTCGGCTCTGGCCCAGAGTGATGATTCATCCTCTGAATCATCAGAAAGCGATTCTCAGAAAAATCAGCGGGATAATGGTATCAGCGACCGTTTCGGCAATCTGCCTTATTCTCGTAAATAAGAAAGATAAATAAATTTAAACAGCCTTCAAATGTCATGAAAAATCGGGCATTTGGAGGTTGTTTCTTTATAAAAAGTTCACTTGTCCATAAAGGGTGAGATGCTTATAATGAAAAAGAAAACTTAACGGCAGAAGGCGGACAGTAAGGACTTTTCTGCTGTAACGAAAAGGAAAAGATAATGAGTAACGATAATAACAAAGATTACCTTGAGGTGACACCG
This sequence comes from Oscillospiraceae bacterium, assembly GCA_963607995.1. Taxonomy (GTDB): domain Bacteria; phylum Bacillota; class Clostridia; order Lachnospirales; family Lachnospiraceae; genus Chordicoccus. The sequence continues at coordinate 6,886 of CAVDGK010000025.1, forward strand.
GATGGTGTTGTCATCCCGGATGAAAGCAATACATCAACGGAAGAAAGATTCTGTTCGATCTGCAATCGTTCAGAGAAAGAAGCCGGTAAGCTGATCGAACTTATGCCCGGTATGTGTGTATGCCAGGACTGTATGCAAAAGAGTATGAAGGAGGCTGAAAATACAGAAGAGTCGAAAAATACAGATCCCTTCGGATTAGGAAGTCTTCTTCAGAATATTCCCCATATGACTCTGGACCTGGGAAATCTGGCCGGATTTATGCCGGGAGCCGGCAAACAGGAGGATACGGAGGAGCCGCCAAAGTTTGAGATGAATGAAATCCTGCCGCCTCATAAGATCAAAGCCCAGCTGGATCATTTCGTTGTAGGACAGGAAAGAGCCAAGAAGGCGATATCCGTCGCTGTTTATAACCATTACAAACGAATCATCAAATCCGATCAGGCAGAGGAAGAAAAGAAGAAACAGGAAGGAGATAAGCCTTATATTCCGGATCCGGATATGGATGGCGTGGAGATTGAGAAATCAAATATTCTCCTTATCGGTCCTACCGGCAGCGGCAAAACTTATCTTGTAAAAACCCTGGCTAAGCTTCTTGATGTGCCTTTGGCTATTACCGATGCTACATCCCTGACAGAGGCCGGTTATATCGGTGATGATATCGAAAGTGTTGTTTCAAAACTGCTGGCAGCTGCAGGAAATAATGTAGCTAAGGCTGAGCATGGCATTATTTTTATCGATGAAATCGATAAGATTGCTAAAAAGAAAAATACAAATCAGAGAGATGTCAGCGGTGAAGCCGTTCAGCAGGGAATGCTGAAGCTTCTTGAAGGCGCCATGATCGAGGTGCCGGTAGGGGCCAGCAGCAAAAATGCCATGGTTCCCATGAAAATGGTAAATACCAAGAATATACTCTTTATCTGCGGCGGTGCTTTCCCGGCTTTGGAAAGTATTATTAAGGAAAGACTGACACAGGAATCTTCCATCGGTTTTCATGGAGAACTGAGAGACCGTTATGACGATGATCCTAACATTCTTCAGAAGGTAACTACGGAGGATCTTAGAAATTTCGGTATGATTCCGGAATTTTTAGGACGACTGCCTATCGTAACTTCCTTCGAGGATCTGACGGAGGATATGCTGGTGCGGATTCTTCGGGAACCGAAGAATGCCATCTTAAAGCAGTACCAGCAGCTGCTTCTTATGGATGAAGTAAAGCTGACCTTCGAAGAAGGGGCTTTAAGAGCCATTGCAAAGAAGGCTAAGGAGAAGAAAACCGGTGCCAGAGCTCTTCGTGCTATCATTGAAGAATTTATGCTGGATATTATGTATGAAATTCCCAAAGATGATAATATCGGTGAAGTTGTGATTACACAGGAATATGTGGAAGGCACAGGCGGCCCCAAAATCCTGATGCGGGGTTAAGTATGAGATCCAAAAGCCGTCATTTTTATAAACAAAGGTTTTTGAAAAACTAGAAACAAACCGGCCGGACTGACAGTCTTTTGATAAAAGATATTGGAAAGTCAGAGATTTGCCGGTAAAGAGATGCACTTAATAATGAAAGGAGCTTTTATTATGGCAAGTGATTTTTTCAGTAACTTAGGGAAAAAAATAACCCAGACGGCTCAGCAGACAGCTGATAAGACATCTGTATTCGTAGAAATTCAGAAACTTAATGTCGAATCAGCTTCTGAAGAGAGAGAAATCGAAAAGAATTATCAGAGCATTGGCGAACTGATCTGCAAAGAAGTAAAAGAAGGCCTCGAAGTGAGTTCCGCTGTCAAAGAACTGGTGGATGCTGTTGCTTCACACGAGGCTGCTATTACAGAAATCAAGGCAAAGATTGCTAAATTAAAAGGACAGAGAATCTGTCCTGATTGTGGAAAAGCCGTTGATGCAGGAGCTGCATTCTGTCCTCAGTGCGGTGAACCCCTTCCGGAGGTTGCCTCTGAACCGGAAAAGGAAGAACCGGCATGTGAAGAAGGTGAAACAGAAGTAGAAGCTTTTTCAGCTGAAGCAGAGGCTGTTCCATCTGAGGAAGCGCCGGCCGAGATGCATGAAGAAGTTGCAGCAGCTGTTGAAGAGGCTAAGGCGACACTGGAAGCTGAAAAAGCGGAAGAAAGTGCAGAATGAATAGTGATGGAATGATCGGCATCATGGCCTTTACAGCTGACTATGTTTCAAAGAGGGCAGCGGAAGAGATGCTTCCTCTTAATGAAGACGGGCCGGCTTATGCCAATGGTCATGTTATCCTGAAACGTGTCAACAATAATGGAACTGCCGGTGGACATTTTGCCGGTGAGAAGGCAGTCATAGCCATGAATGGTCTGGCGGCCGCTATGGCAGCTCTGGATTATCATATGCTTAAGAAAAACAAGGCTTCGGCATTCTCAAGGGCAGGCGCTTCACTTATGCTGGCTGGTGGCCTGGGAAATCTTAATGACCGGGTGATGCGTGGCGAGGTAACGGATTTTATTCGTTTTAAAACCGGAAAGAAGCATCTGGATAAGCTGGTGTTTAATCTGGCGGATGGTGCGGTATTTGCCGGTGTAGCCCTGTCCATGATCGGTGTTCTTGCAGATCACAATCGTAAATAAAAATACTTCAAAACCCGACCTGAAATATGGTCGGGTTTATTCGAGTTGTTTTTTAATAGATATTGCCTACGTATGAAAAATTTTGTATTATGTTAAAAAGTTTACAAACATTTTGAGTAATAATGCAAATATTTGTGACAATTCGGAAAGAAGGGGGCGGGACGTATGAGCACATTTCAGGTTAACGGAAAAAAGGTTACCCCTGAAAAAAATAAAAGTCTTTTGCGCTATCTCCGGGATGACCTTCATCTGACTTCAGCTAAAGACGGCTGCTCAGAAGGTGCCTGCGGAGCCTGCACCATTATCATAGATGGTAAAACCGTTCGTGCCTGTACCGTCAAAACAAATGAACTTGATGGTGCCAGCGTGCTTACCGTAGAAGGCCTGTCTGAACATGAAAAAAAGGTTTTTACCTATGCTTTTGGAGAGGCAGGTGCTGTTCAGTGCGGTTTCTGTATACCAGGCATGGTTATGTGCGCTAAAGCCCTTATTGATAAAAATCCGGACCCCTCGGAAGAAGAAATCCGTCATGCTATTCGCCATAATATTTGTCGCTGCACCGGCTATGTAAAGATCATTGCAGCCATTCGCATGGCAGCAGAGATTTTCAGGGATCATGCTGATGACAAACTTCTGGCGGAAGAGAAGTGGAAGGTAGATGCCCGGGTTCATAAGGTAGATGCAGAAGAAAAAGTTCTGGGTTACGGCCTTTATCCTGATGATATTTATCTGCCGGGAATGTGTTACGGCTCACCTGTATTTTCAAAATATCCAAGGGCAAAACTTCTGGCGATTCACAAGGAAGAAGCAGAAGCCCTGCCGGGGGTTGTGTGTGTCCTGACCCAGGAAGATATACCCGGAACCAATCTCATTGGACATCTTTTCAAGGATCAGATGGTTATGGTTCCCATCGGTGAAAATACCCGTTTTCTGGGAGATGTGGTGGCTCTTGTATGTGCCCGGGATCCGGAGACTTTGGAAAAGGCCAAGGCTCTTGTAAAGGTTGATTATGAAGTTCTTCCGGCTGTCTTTAGCTGTGAAGAAGCAGCATCTCCCGATGCTCCTATCGTGGTAAGCGGTCATGAAAATAATATTCTCGTTGAAAAACATGTCGAGCGTGGAAATGTAGAAGAAGCCCTGAAAAATTCAAAATATGTCATACATGAGGAATTCTATACACCCTGGACGGAGCATGCATTCCTGGAACCGGAATGCGCAGTGGCATTTCCTACGGAAAATGGTGGGATCCACATTATTTCCACAGATCAGAATGCTCATCAGACTCAGCGTGAATGTGCAGCGGTCTGCAATCTGGATGATGAACACTGTACGGTGGAAAATGCTCTGGTAGGAGGCGGCTTTGGTGGAAAAGAAGATGAAAATGTTCAGCCTCTGGCTGCCCTTTTAGCCTATAAAGCCCATGTTCCGGTGAAAGTGAAATTCAGCCGGGCTGAATCTCTTCAGCAGCATCCAAAGAGACATGAGTTTTTCATGGACTTCACCATGGGATGCGATGAAAATGGTATTATCCAGGGACTCCATGTCAAAGTAAAGACAGATAATGGGGCTTTTGCCTCTTTAGGCGGCCCTGTTCTTGAAAGAGCCTGTACCCATGCGGCAGGTCCTTATCATTATACAAATTTTAAAGCCGAAGGCGTGGCTTATTATACCAATAATCCCCCTGCCGGTGCTTTCAGAGGGTTCGGTGTAACCCAGACATTATTTGCAACGGAAACCCTTCTTAACCGCATGGCAGATAAGGTTGGCATTTCTCATTGGGAAATTCGTTACCGTAATGCCATCCGTCCGGGAGAAGAACTGGCTAACGGCCAGATCGTGGATGAGGCAACGGCCCTGGTGGAGACCTTAGAGAAGGTAAAACCCTATTGGGATGAAGCGGAAGCCAATGGTGATCCGGTAGGTATCGCCTGCGCTTTAAAAAATGCCGGTGTTGGTGTCGGTATTCCGGATACGGGACGCTGCCGTCTTGTGATAGAAGAAGATGGCAAAGTCCATATTTATTGTGGTGCCTCTGATATCGGACAGGGATTTCATACGGTTGCGGTTCAGATCGTTTGTGAAGTAACAAATCTTCCACGGGATAAAGTGCAGCATGAGAGAAGCCATACCGGTAAAGCACCGGATTCCGGCGTTACTTCCGGTTCCCGTCAGACTTTGGTTTCCGGTGAAGCTGTACGGCGTGCAGCGGAAAACCTGGCGGAAGTGCTGAAAGAAACAACTCTTGAAAATCTTATTGGCGAAGAATTTTATGCCGAATATCTGGCAAAAACGGACCCCATGGGAGCCGATGTACCGAATCCGGTTTCTCATGTGGCCTATGGTTATGCCACGGATATCTGCGTTCTTGATAAAAATACAGGAAAAATTAAGAAATTTGTGGCAGCCCATGATGTAGGTGTGGCCATCAATCCTACCAACTGTGAAGGCCAGATCGAGGGCGGTGTCGTCATGGGAATGGGCTATGCCCTGACCGAGCGTTTCCCCTTGGAAAATGGAAAGGTAACGGCAAAATATGCCGGTATCGGTCTTTTCCGTTCTGATGAACTGCCGGAGATCAAGGCACTTGTCGTTGAGAAGAAGGGCTTTAATATGGCCTGCGGCGCCAAAGGTGTAGGCGAGATCACCTCCATTCCCATTGCACCGGCCATTAATGATGCCTATTATCGCTATGATGGTATAGAAAGGAATGCCCTGCCTCTTATTAATACGCCTTATGCCTATCGCGATCCTGAATCTATAGTACGAAAACAGCCGGGAAAAGCCCTGATGGTCCGTAAAGACCGCCGCTGCATCGGCTGCAGGGAATGTGTCCGGGCCTGTGCCAAGGCTATGTATAAAACCGATGATGCAGAAAAAGCCTGTCTTAAGATCGTAGAGAAGAAGGGCGAGCCGGCACCGGCTGTCTGCATTCAGTGCGGCAAATGTATGAAAGTCTGTCCGGAAGGTGCCATAACAAGAAATGCTAAGGGCGTTTATATGATCAACAAAAAGAAATGCACCGGCTGTGGAGCCTGTCGGGAAGCTTGTCCGCTGCATGTTATGGTGGATGGGGGAGATTATACTTCGAAATGTATCGCTTGTGGCATCTGTGCCAAAGCCTGCCCCATGCATGTCCTTGACATAGCAGAAGGCCCGGCTCTTCCGACATAAATGAAAGTCAGAGATATTAGCTATTCGTTTTAAAAAAATATGAAAAAAATGCTTGACGAACCATTCTCTGCATGGTAAGATATCACTCGTTCGCAGGGATGGCGGAATTGGCAGACGCGCAGGCTTCAGGTGCCTGTGGTAGCAATATCGTGTGGGTTCAAGTCCCATTCCCTGCACGAAGGAATCAACCGGAAACGGTTGGTTCCTTTTTTTGTTGCATGGATAGGATAGGGAAATTCCTGCCCACATATAAACTAAATTTTTTTGTAAAAAATTAAAATTTTTATATCTGAAATTTGTGGAACTTTTTCTTATTTCAATGTATACTTTTGAAAGTTTGACAGGAGGTAAGATATGAAGGCATTCTTAATATTAGAAGATGGCACCGTATTTAAAGGAACCTCAATGGGCTCCACTAAGGAAGTCATCAGTGAAATTGTCTTTAACACATCCATGACAGGATATACAGAAGTCCTCACCGACCCATCCTATGCCGGACAGGCCGTTTGCATGACTTATCCCATCATTGGTAATTATGGAACAACAGAAAAAGATACTGAATCCGCTCATCCCTGGGTAGACGGCTTCATTACCAGAGAAATCTCCCGTGTTTCCAGCAACTTCCGCTCGGAAGATTCATTATCCCATTATTTAACAAAAAATAATATTACCGGTATTTGCGGTATTGATACACGTGCTTTGACGCGGCGTCTTCGTGAAAAAGGAACCATGAATGGTATGATCACGACAGATGCCGATTTTTCTGTAGAAAATATTCTGCCGAAACTTCGTGCTTTCAAGGCTGATGACGTGGTGCGTAAAGTTACTTGTGCAGAGAAATACACAAAAGGACCGGAAGATGGCCTGAAAGTAGCTCTTATGGACTTTGGTGTAAAACGCAATATTGTCAGGAGCCTGGTAGCCCGGGGTCTTCGTGTTACTGTTTATCCGGCTTATACGACAGCAGATGAAATCTTAAAAGACCAGCCGGATGGTATTATGTTATCTAACGGTCCGGGGGACCCCAAGGACTGCGGAAGCATTATCGAAGAAATTCGTAAGCTTTATGAATCGGATGTTCCCATCTTTGCTATCTGCCTTGGACATCAGCTGAT
>CAVDGK010000026.1:0-13650 GCA_963607995.1 Oscillospiraceae bacterium
CTTCCACACTTGTTTCTCCAAGACACTCACTCCATGCCTTCTCATCTGCCTCAGTGGAACGCACCTCTGCCAAAGATGTAAAGGAAGGATTTTCATAAACCTGCCAGGTCTGGCCATTAAATTCAACTTCCTCCACCAAAGTACAGCCCGATGGTATCTCATCCGGATTATTGGTCATCAGGTATTTAACACCCATCATAGTCTCTGCCGCCGCACAATGATTCAATCCAAAAGACCGCCATGTGTAAGCCATATCATTAACCAGATTAACATAGGTCTGGGTACGTCCGTTAATGATGCTGAACCAGTAGGTCATACCATTGTAGCCATCAAGCATGGCCACGTTTTCCGGTCGGTGGTTCACCCATGTCAGCGTCGATGTCCAGACACGGTAAACCTCATTATCCTGAGCAATGACAGCTGACTGATTCACCGGTGAAGCAATATAAGTTTCATTAAGCTGCGCCGATGAAATAAATTCATCCTGCCAGTTTTGGCCCTTTTCGCCATAAAGCAGAATTCCATCCACCGCTATATTAAGAACTGTCAAAAGGGCTGCCAGAACGGTAATAACCCGGCTGATGCTTCTTCTTTTAGCATAAGCCTTCCTTTTCTTCTTTCTGTCCAGGTCCCGTCCTTCTATCTTGTCGGTTATCTCCGAAATGACGAAAGCAAAGATCAGAGCCAGTACAAAATAAAGCAGGAATACCCAACGATTATTGGCCTCCCCAAAGGCATTAAAGAGATAATTGGTCATGGGAATATGAAGGCCGAGAACCAAAATGCCAAGAGCCAGGAGAAGCTGCACACGCTTTTTATTCCATTTAATTATTCTCTGTGGTAAAACGACAAGAAGGCCGGAAGAATCTGTCAGTGGAATTAAAATGCCATTGATCAGATTTTTCTGAGAAACAAAAGGTTTCAAAACCGCCTTCCAGTAATCCTTCTGAAAAACAGGAATATAGTTAGTGACATCTGTCAAAATCTCTGAAACGGAAATCCCTGACCGTTCACTGCCAAAGAAGCTTTGCATAGTCGGCAGAAGAATCGGTGCTGCTATCAAAACGCCCGGTATATACCAGAGAAGACAGCAAAAAATAAAGCGAATATGCACCGCCATGCCCTTTCCTTTATGATGAAATGCTGTCCGCACCAGAGCATAGACAGCCAGAGCCAGGGATGACATATAAAGGAAATAGAAACCGCTTAAAGCTCCATAAAGTGCACCAAGGAGAAGCCAGAACCGACCTTTTTCTTTCCGTAAAATGCACTCACACCCCAGAAGCATAAGTGGAAAATAGATCAGTACCGAAAGCCATTCAATATAGCTGACTGCGCCGTAAAGCATCCAGCCGGAGAAACAGTAGGCAAGGCTTCCAATCACACCGCACCAGCCTTTGATCTTCATTTTTTTGGCATAGACATAAAAAGCAAGACCTGCCAGATAGAGTCGTGCAAAAAAAAGAATTTCGTAGACGATATGGCCGTTGCTCTGATTGGCAAAGACAGCAAAAATATTGATGGGATCCCCAAAGCCATAGTAGTTAAGGGTCCCCACAACGTCCTCTCCCATACCAATGGAAAGATCAAAAGCCGGAAGATTAAAGGAACCTTGAAGAAGACCCTTAATGAAAGTCCGGATATATTTTCCGATATAAAGAAAAGCCGGATAGTACTGTCCCAGGCCGTCCGCCTTCCAGATAAGGCTTTTGCCATTTAAAAAGAGGGAGCTGAAAACCGCAAAAAAAGATACTGTAAAGAGAATAGAAAAAATGAGAATATTTTTTCCATTTGCTTCTTTTTTCGTTTTTACTTCAACTGCATTTATATGATTTGTTCTCTCAAATATCATTATTTTCTCTTGCTGGCCGGAACCAGAATCTTATAAACCAAGTGTTTCGGTGATACTTTAAAAACCCCAAGTATCCAGGGAATAGCTTCTCCGTAGAGACTATATTTCCGATAAGCGATCAGATAGATCACATTGGGAATCGCCACGCAAAGGACCGCCCTGATAAGAAGCTGCAGCCACAGAGGACCGGCAAGAAGCGTACAAGCTCCATAAGTCAGAAGGCAGGCTCCGAAGGTAACGGCTGCATAAAGTCCATGGTGAATGAAATAGTCGCTTATCTTCTGATGCTTAAAATAATATTTAAAAATGATCGTGGAACCCCACATGAAATTAAAGAAGAAAAGTGAGAGGAGTGTTGCCAAAACGATACCAAAGGCGCCAAAATATTTTCCCAGGAAGTAATTCAAAATCAAGTTTGCTACCGCCTCTGCAATGGAACGATAACGATTTTCCCACCAAAGTCCGCAGGCTGAAGAATAAGTATAGCGGATATCCCCCATTTTCAAGGTATAGAAATAGAGACAGAAAACGATCACCGTGCTGAAGGGAAAGAGCATATCTTTCCCCCACACCAGCTGGGTAAAAGGCTGATACAAACAAATGAGGCAGATAGTAAACCAGCCTCCCAGCCACATGTAAATAAAATTGATCTTATTCATGTCGCGGTAATTTTTTTCTTCGCTTTCCATCTGGATGCTGTTTCCAATACCTCCAAGAAGTGCCGAGTCCGTCACATTCATGAAAGAGGTAACCGCGCTTGAAATGTAATAATAATTATTATAAATAGCCGTTTGGGTCAATCCCAAAAAAGCAGACATAAAGATGCTGTCGAAAGCATTGCGGGATGTGGCGCAGACTTTGCTGAGCATAAGGCCCTTTACCTTCTCCATAATATCCCGCTTCTTTTCTTTTGAGATTACACCCCTAGGCAGGATATTGGGGAAATATTTCTTCGTAAAATAAGCCGTGCACAGATTATTAACAACGGTTGCTGCGATCATGACGCTTGTGTAAATGTAATAATTTCGTGTGGCAAAGATAACGATTACCTGAATGGCATAGCACCCCACCATGACGACTGTGTTGATCTTATTTGATATATCTACTCTCTGATAGGCATTCAAAAGAGAGGATTTGTAAGCAAAAAGGAAATAACTGACGCAGGTATTGGCCAGAAACATCAGATACAGGACATAAATGTTAATATCCGACGGATAGCTGCCGCTGATCAGTTTCGGAATAAAAGGGACGATGATAAGACCGATGACCAGAATCACGCCTCCGACAAGGGCATAAATCTTCCGATAGAAATAAAGAATAGCCGAAAGTGTATCTTCGTCATTTTCCATAATCGGCTTATACATGCTATAAACAACAGCACTGGAAAAGCCAAGTTCCGTCAGGGACAAAACCTTGAGGATTGAGCTAAAGAGACTGTCCAGTCCCAGATACTCAGAACCGATGACATAGATAATAACGGTTCTTAAAACAAATGGTAGAAAAGTGGTGGCACATTTATTGATGATGCCAAATATTATATTTCGTTTAGCATTTGACGAACGTTCAAGCTTCATAAATCCAGACTATCTTTTCTTACTTAATAAATATTTTCCAAAACCTTTCAGGGGCTGCCACAGATTATCCTTTGAAAATCGCTTTGCTTCTATAGCCTTTTTCCAGGTATGGCGTGCTTCCTTAAATTCTCCCCGGGAAATCCAATCCTTTGTCCAGATGGCATAACGATAATTTAATATATCATTTTTTCCTTCGTAAAGGTCCTTATATTTCTCCATCAAAAGTTCAAAGCCCTGTTTTCTGGCCGCATTATTGCTGGTAATGCTGACTGCCTGGACATGACGAAGAAGAAGGGGTTCATCCACGCAATTAATCTGATACTTCTGAGCGATGCGAATCCACATGTCAAAATCCTGAAGTGAACGGAAGCGTTCATCAAAATAGCCGCATTTTTCAAAAACCTCACGGCGGATTGTGCTCATAGAACAGCCTCCCAGGCAATTTTGTCTCAGCACATCATCCAAAAGGTCTCCGGATTTTTTGCTATTAATGCGAAGGGATTTTTTTTCTCCCTCAACATCATAGTACTGGCTGTAAACCATACCGATTTCCGGACTGGTAAAACCTCTCATCTGATGCTCCGTCTTTTCCGGAAGCCATTCATCGTCATCATCAAGAAGGGCAATGAAGGTTCCCTTGGAAGCCTTGATGCCATCATTTCTGGCTTTACAGGCCCCGGCATTTTTTTCCTGAATCAGATAATGAATATTTTCATCATCGAAAGCTTCCAGCATAGCGCCAATAGACTTGCTCAGCTCTTTTTCTTCCGGTGCATCATTAACAACATATATTTCAATAGGAGAATAGGTCTGATTCAATACACTCTCTACTGCCCTTTTTAAAATTTCTACAGGGCGGCGATAGGTTGTAATGATCACACTCACTAACTCATTTTCCATAATAATATCCTATTTTTCCAGAACTTTTTCGTATCGCTTTATAAGGCATTCTGCTGCCTCCGGAAACCGATAATAAAGTGGAAAATCATTCTTTCCTTTCTGATTTTTTGAGGTTATTTCCTTGATAATGGAATCGGCCCATAAATCAGCGCCTTCGGAAATCGGAAGAAAATTTACAACTCCAGTCAGATCAACTTCTTTCGAAACCTGATTCGAAATAAAGCAGGGAAGACCGGAGGCTTCCGCTTCCAGTGCTACGATGGGCAGTCCCTCATAGAAGCTTGGCAAAATGAAGACATCCATAGCCATATACCAGGGCGAAACATCACTTTGAAGCCCGGGTAAAGCCATATATTTTTTCAAGCCAAGAGACCTTATCTTCTCTTCCAGACTTTCCCTGAGATCCCCATCTCCTACCATAAGTCCTTTTGCTTCTATGCCTTTTTTTCTAAGGGAAGCTATAATTTCCGGCACAAAGAGAGGATTTTTTTGCTCTGAAAATCGTCCGATAGTTCCCACGAGGATTTCATTTTCCCTGACACCGCAGGCCTTACGAATTTCATTTCTTTTTTCATCACTTCTCACAAACCGTTTAACATTCACGGCATTAGGCAGAATATTTTCCGAATCGAAGTCATTGCCCCACATCCACTCACCGGCTTTTTGGCCGCAAGCCCATTTGTGCACCGGCATCTGACGAAGCTTTGATATATTGGCTCCATTCATAACCTTGCGCGCAAAGCCGGAGGGAATATTGGTATTATGGGAATGAACAATAACATGGCTTCCCGAAGCACAGGCGCATTTCACCGGAATCATATTGGCAGCTGAAAGCATATTGATATGGATAATGTCATATTTTTCCAAGTCAAGAAGATGTATCAGCTGTTTCTTCATGCCAAGAGGATTTTTTTTATAATTTGGAAGGATATAAACATGCCCGCCCATAGCTTCTATTTCATCCTGCCAGGCCAGTCCCCTGCCATAAATATCCGCATAGTCAAACTGCACTTTTTCTTTATCAATGAAGCGGTGATAATTGACGATGCAGCTTTCCATGCCGCCAGGATTCGGTCCTAGGCCAATCTGCAATACTCGTATCATGATTTCTTCCTCAAATGCCGGTATTTAAGCACACCCTTCACCATGTACCAGCCCATATAATAGAGTGAAGCCACCGAATTAAGACCGCAGTACCGGTAAGTATTCCAATTCATCATGGCAGCCTTTTTCTTATTGCCGGATTTTGATGACCTCGTTATGCGATAGATCAGAAGTGGTTCGTCAATTCCCACAGCCTTTATGCCATTTTTCAGCATTTTCAGCCAGCAGGCAAAATCTTCATGAATAAGTCCTGCATTTTCTTTCAGCATATATTTCCAATAAAGATCTTTTTTTACAAGAACCGAGGAGTTCGATATCAGATTCTGTTTAAGGAGCCGGCGATAAGAGATCGTCTCTGGTGCATGCAAAATGTAATTAATTGTATCATCATTTTCATCAATAAAAGCTGAGGCCGTATAAATAAGTTCTGCCTGTGTCCATCTCTGCCTCTCAAGCTGTTTTTCAAGCTTGTCAGTTGTCCATTTATCATCGCTGTCCAGAATAGCGATCCACTCCCCTTTAGCATAGGAAGCCGCCCGGGCCCGGGTCACAAGGACGCCTGCATTTTCTTCATTAATGTAAAACCTGATTCTTTCGTCACTGTCAGCTATTTTTTCAACGATACAGCGGGTTTCATCTTTTGATGCGTCATCAACGATGATCAATTCCCAATTTGTGTAACTTTGTGACCGAACGCTATCAATGGCTGCCTCGATATAATGGGCAGCATTATAAGCCGGCATGATCACTGATACTAATCCATTTTCCATATTTTTACTTCTTTGCCGTGGTTTTTCCCGCTTCAATGCCTTCTGTACTTTCCGGCATAAACAGAATTTTGATGGTCATTAGAATAATCTTGATATCCGTTACAAAACTCTGTTTACCTATGTAGAGAAGGTCCATCTGAAGCTTGTCATAAGGCTCTGTATTGTACTTGCCGTAGACCTGGGCATAGCCAGTGAGTCCTGCTTTAACCTGAAGGCGAAGGGCAAACTCCGGCATATCTTTTTCGTATTCTTCAGCAATAGAAGGCCGCTCAGGACGAGGGCCTACAATGCTCATATCTCCTTTTAAAATGCAGAAGATCTGGGGCATTTCATCCACCCGGATAGCCCGGATTACTTTACCTACCGGCGTAATGCGATCATCGCCTTTGCTGGAAAGACGAGCCACACCATCCTTTTCCGCATCGACCCGCATGCTGCGGAATTTGTAAACTTTAAATTCCTTGCGGTCCTTTGTCAGTCTCACCTGGGAATACAAAATGGGACCATGGTCATAAGCTTTAATGGCAATGGCTGCCACCAGCATAAAGGGTGAAAAGATCACGAGACCAACAAGTCCAAGGATAATATCAGCCAGACGTTTCCCAGCTGCATAGATAAGTCCCGGATCAGCTCTTTGACACAGCATAACCGGCAGGTTTGCCATCTGCATTTCCTCTGCCGAGTTAACCAAAAAATCACCGATGTTAGGCCGGACAAAAACCGGAATATCTCTTTCAACACAGTATTTAAGAATGGCATTACGGGGTGTGGAATGAATACCACAGACCATAATGGCTTCCGGTTTTTCTTTCTCCAGACTCTCTATTGTTTCTTCTGTATTTTCCGACACCTCGATCTGACCTGCAAGAGTGAACCGCCAGGCCATTTTCTTTATGATGATTTCACCATTTTCACGGGCTTCTTCATTATCATAAAGAAGAAGGATCTTTTCCGGCGGCATGGCCTTTTTCAGATAATTTTTGCTGAGCAGTGCCCATGGAATGCTGACCAGAAAACCAAAGGCCTGATAGGCAAGAGTAGGAAAAACTGAGGGAATGTGCCGGATCAGAAGCCATGTAATGCAATACATGATAATACCTGTAATGAGAAGCGCCACGGCATTTGAATAAACAACCTCCGATATACGATAGTCCCTATGATGGAATGCGCCATAAAGTCTGGCCATCAAAATAAAGACAACGGCAAATACAAAGATCATGACATAGTTGCCACGGCGAAAAAATGGTTCTTTCCACAATTTTTCCGCGTAGTAGTTATACCAGATCCAACCGAAAAATGCCGTTATCACCAGCGTATAGATCAGATTGATCAGAAAAAGGATAACTTTTTTCTGCTGTTTTTTACTCATTTTCCCTCTCTTATATCTAACTTTCGTTCTATATTTTGGCATTGGGCGACATGGATACCGATCCCGGATTCCACAGAACGATCTTATTTTCCTTCAATGATTTTTTTACATCAATGGTGCGCTGATTGGAAGATCCTTTATACAATAAGGTAATATCCTTCAATGCGATTTCAAATTCACCATCCACCAAAACATCGATCAAAGCCAGTATTTTCATGGTTTCCGGCATGATCTTAGCAAAATGTCCCAGTATATCCTGGTCATAGAGATAGCCGGTAAAGCACCAGACATCTTTCTCCGGACATTCCCTTTTTACTCTTTCAAGGAAAGGGAGCAGGGCTTTCTGGTTGGCCATTTCCATGGGTTCTCCCCCAAGGAGAGTCAGCCCCTGATAGCTTTCATCCTTTAGGATTTCAATCATTTTGTCCTGAACTTCTTCCGTAAAAGGTTCTCCATAATTAAAGTCCCAGGTTTCCGGATTGAAGCACTCCGGGCAATGGTGAGTGCACCCCGATACAAAAAGGGTCAGTCGCACGCCCGGGCCATTAGCTATATCGCATTCTTTTATTTCAGCATAATTCATGACGCGGCTCCTTTATTCCTACATATGCAAATCCGTGTCTGCCTGTCGTGGGCGGACACGGTAAACTGTCTGTACATTTTTATGCAAATTGTCCGGTAACCGTCTCCGGTATGTTATCATAGGCTGCCGCACCGGTAAAGTAACCTTTCCAGTTGGCCTTTGACATGTAATTCTTAAGGATCGTTACCAGGTCAGATGTCAGGCCGCTGCTTCTTACAAGAACCACCGGAGCATCCACATCATCGCAGGCAGCAAGGCTGCCGCTGACCAGAGCATCTGGATAATTTTCATCTGCTCCTTTGGCAAATACAATGCAGTTGCTTTCCCGCTTTAGATCACATTTTTCCAGAAAATATGCCGAAATATTAACGGATGTTTCATACCGGTCATTGCCTGCAAGCCGCACCGTTTTATCATCAAAAGAAAGTTCTGTTGCGGCTGACACCACCGGATCGGCGCCAAGAATATAAACGGTCTTGAACTGATCTGCCAGCTTTTTAGTACTTTCAGAAATGCTGCCATCCCTCTTCGCCAGGAGGATCGGTATTTTCAAGCGGCATGCCCAGACTGACGCTGACAAGGCATCGGCAGCTTTAATGCCAGTTGCGATCATGCAGGCATCTGTATAGCCTTCATCGATCACAGTCTGACAGACTCTTTCGGCTGTATTAAAGCGATCCGTTCCGGCATAAGTTGTGGAATCTACGGTTGTGACGCCGCACTCTTTTTTCAGGGTATCAAAGACGCTTTGGCTGAAGGCTGCTCCTACAACATAGACGGTTTTGACACTTTTATTCCAGTCCTTGACCAGAAGTTCTTTAGTCTGTTCTGAAAGAGTGTTCAGATTACTGATAATAACAGGGCAGTCATATACACCGGCCAGGGAATTGGCTGTCAGGGCATCGGGGAAATTTTCTCCGGATGCAAGAATGACTTTTGTCGGTGTTTCGCCCTTTTGCGCCACATATTCATTAGCAACGATTCGTGCTGTTTTGTATCGGCTATTATCAGCCAGCTTTACCTTACTAATGGTGAGACCGTTTAAGGTTTCTTCTGTGGTTTCCGGATACCATGTGGAATCTGTCTGAGCGTAGACCGGTACAGATAGAATGGTTGCGGCTGTAAGGAAAAGTACGAGTGCTTTTTTTATTAGTTTATGCATATATATTCCAATTCATCATAAAATTCACTTAAATGTTAACCCATTCATTATAACTAATATTTCACTCTATGACTATGCCAATTTATACGGACGAGCTTGCCCTAGTACTTCTGCACGGCATACACGCTCCCGCGACCTTCGTCGTGCAGCGATTCTAAACCCACTCATCGTCTTTAACTCGATTTCGTTAAGAACCGGCCTCAAGGGTCTGCCTTAGCAGAAGGGCATTGGCATCGCTCTGTGGTTTAGCACAGAAGTTTCATTATTTACAGACCAAATTCTTAAATAGAATGTATACACAATACTCCGTGTCTTATAAGATTTTACCAGAGATTCGTAAACCAGTCGTACCAGTGGCTTTCGTTTTTAGAATCATCTGACGAATCTTCTTTGCCATCGGGAATTGTTGACCCGGAGCTTTCTTCCGGTTTTGATATTTCTGAACTTTCACTTGAGGAAGAACTGCTTTCTGAGCTGCTTCCTGACGAGGATTCTGTGTCATCTTTGCTGTTCGTACTGTTTTCACTGTTGCCGCCAAAAATTTTATCTATGAAGCTCTTGTGTGTAGTGCATTCTTCAAGATTCGGCTCCACATAAGCCTCATCCTGGGTGCCGGCTGTTCCTTCTTTGAGATAGACTTTCGTTTCCCGGGAAGAAACAGGGCAATATTTATTGGCTTTCATGCCGGAGGTGCCGCAAATACTAACGGATACATGGCAGGTACAGCTGGTAGTGGGCTGGGTACCTGAAACATAATATTCTGTCCGGGTTTCATCCCCTTGAAGAGTGCTGTCACACAGGCCATCCTTAGCCAGATTACCGCATTTTGTGCAGATTTTAGCTTCCACCAGCTTGTCAGTCTGAGCAAAACCTGTATTTTCATAACTGCTGTTTACACGGGACATAACGGCTTTCCAGATGGTCTTGACATAGCCGCTGCTTTCCTGAGCAGAATTATCGTCATAGCCGCCCCAGACACCGCAGGTAAGGTAAGGTGAATAGCCGATAAACCAGGCATCCTTCACATCCGTTGTGGTGCCGCTCTTGCCGGCAATGGCCATGCCGTCAAACTTGGCATCAACACCGGTGCCGGAGGTAATGACATTTTCCATGGCACTGGTTAGAAGGGCAGCCGTTCCACTGGAAATAACCTGATGGCTTGCCTGCTTATTTTCAAGGACAACATTGCCTTCCCGATCAAGAACCTTCGTATAATAAATCGGCTCTTCATAAGTGCCGCCCCGGGCGATGGTGCTGTAGGCTGCCGTCATCTGAAGATTAGTGACTCCATTTGTAGTACCTCCAAGAGCAAGGGCTTCTACTTTGTCACTGTCATCAAGGGTGGTAATGCCGAAGTTCTCAATCATATTGTAGACCGTATTGATACCGGATTCCTGAAAGCATTTAAGAGCCACAACATTATCCGACACAGTAATAGCTTCGTCCACGGTGGTCTGACCGCGATAGATAGCATCTGAATTGTGGATTTCTGTTCCATTGCTGTAGGTGTATGGAGCATCATCCACCGTTGTGCCCAGGGTGAAGAGATTATTTTCAAGGCCTGCGGCATATTCGCCAATGATCTTAATGGACGAACCAGGCTGACGCACCGAGGTAATGGCGCGGTTCATAATAAGACTGGCAGTCTTTTCCCCGCGGCCTCCTACCATGGCTTTTATCTGACCTGTTTCATTATCCATAAGCACCAGGGATACCTGAGCATCCGAACCGCCATGATCAAGATTATTGACTTCTTCCTCTGCAATGGACTGCATGGAGGAATTTTCCGTTGAATAAATAACGAGACCACCGCGGTAAATACGTTCCCAAGCCTCTTCTTCCGTGCAGGATGTTTCTTCCATCAGGTCATCCAGCACTTCATAGATTAGGGCGTCTTCAAAGTAATTCATAATCTCAGCCGAGGAACTGGTATGGTCAATGGAGGCAATGCGCTCATAAACATTATCCGCCAGAGCTTCATTATATTCATCTTCCGTGATGTACCCCTGCTCAAGCATGTTGGAGAGCACCGTTTCACGGCGGGCTGCATTATTCTCCGGATTTTTCAAAGGATTGTAGCTGGTTGGATTTTTCGTAATACCGGCAATAACGGCACATTCAGACAGCGTCAGTTCCGAAACATCCTTATTAAAATAATAGCGCGCAGCAGTATAGACGCCCCAGTTGCCGCCGCCTAAATTAATGGTATTTAAATAATTTTCCAGTATCCAGTCTTTATCTGCCTGGTTTTCCAGTTTCAGAGCCAGGTACTGTTCCTGAATCTTACGCTCGATTTTATCAAGGAAGGTCTTTTCACTGGTCCAGGAAGAAAAGACATTATTTTTCAAAAGCTGCTGGGTAATTGTACTGGCGCCTTCCGAAAAATGGCCTGTGGTTACACCTTTAACAAGGGCCCGGAGAATGCCTTTTATATCCACGCCATGATGGGTGTAGAAACGTTCATCTTCTATAGCAACGAAGGCGTGCTGAAGATTTTCCGGTATCTGATCCAGCTTGACATAGACGCGGTTAGCTTCCTGGCCTGTCAGGGTAAGCACTACATTTTCTTCATCATCCAGGACTGTTGTGCGATACCCATCCGGTTCCGCATCCAGAAGACTGAGGCTCGGTGCCTTCATGATAACCACCACCACAAAGGTGATGGCTGCTATCAATAGAGCCAGAAATGTAATCCCTATCGCCTTTAAAAATCGGTGTCTTTTCTTCTTTACTTTATTTTTCGACATATGCGTCTCCTATTATTCATCTTTTCAGCGAACTTTCCGGTATGTGTAGATATTAAAGCATTTCCTAAATCCGCTTATATCATTGCTCTGTGTACAAATTGTGTTCCATTTTCATCATTTTGCCACAGAGTCCCGCCATGTATGTAAAGTTAATAAAAATTTTATGTTTTAACCCTTCTTATGGTATAATCAAACGGATTGTTAAAGAAATTTATGCAAGCTTTGAAAGAAAGAGGATCAAGATGCCCATTAACTACGGACCCCTCAGTTACCCGGAAGTTACGATGTACCGCATGCTCATGGACACTGCGACACGTTATCCCAACGAACCGGCATACGAGTTTTATAACAAAAAAACCAATTTCAAAACCTTTGCCCAAAAAATAAACCGTGCCGCCCGGGCTTTCTCAGCTGCCGGTTATAAAAAAGGCGAAGCTATTACCCTTTGCCTCCCCAATGTTCCCCAAACCCTCAGTGCCTTTTATGCCCTGGACCGCATTGGCCTCATTGCCAATATGATCCACCCCCTCTCAGCCAAAGACGAAATCACTTTTTACCTGAACGTTTCCCAAAGCCGGGCTATTATCACCGTGGATATGTTCTATGAAAAAGTCCTGGCTGCCCTGAAGGAGACAGATCATCCCGTAGATGTTTATCTCATCCGGATGCAGGATGAGCTGATGCCGCCCCTGGCTCTGGCTTATATTGCAAAAGCTGGCCACAAATTCTTTAAATTTCCATTTAAAGGTCTTGGCATGCTCTGGAATGATTTTCTAAAAAAGGGTGATAAAACGGAAATGCCCCCTGAAGTTCCTTTTGAGAAGGACCGGACTTCCGTTATTCTCTACAGCGGTGGTACCAGCGGAACGCCTAAAGGTATCTGCCTGACAGATTATAATATGAATGCCCTGGCTACCCAGTGCTACAACATTCTCCCCTGTGAGTTCCGGCCAGGTTACAAAATGCTCAGCTGTATGCCCATGTTCCATGGATTCGGCCTGGGTATTAACATCCATACACCTCTTGTTTTTGGGGCAGAATGCATTCTCATGCCCAACTTTACCATCAACAGTTATGCTGATGCACTGATCAAAAAGAAACCGAATTTCATTGCCGGTGTCCCCACCATTTTCGAATCCCTTCTGCATATGCCTCAACTGGAAGGCAAGAAGCTGGATTATCTGCGAGGGGTTTTCAGCGGCGGTGATTCCCTGACCATTGAATTAAAGAAGAAGGTAGACAGTTTTCTTAAAGATCACGACTCACCTGTCATGATTCAGGAAGGTTATGGCCTGACGGAATGCGTTACTGCCAGCTGCCTGACACCCTATAACCGTTATAAAGAAGGCAGCATCGGTCTGCCTTATCCGGATATGAAATATGCCATCGTTACGCCGGGGACCGATGATGTTCTGCCGCCAAATGAAGAAGGCGAGATCATCATTTCCGGTCCTACTCTTATGAAGGGTTATCTTAATAATCCGGAAGAAACCGCCAAAACGCTGAAGGTTCTGGAAGATGGCCGCACCTGGCTTTATACCGGAGACCTGGGATATATCGATGGGGACGGCTATCTGTTCCTGACCGGA
>CAVDGK010000027.1:0-13451 GCA_963607995.1 Oscillospiraceae bacterium
GCATGCTGTGAATTGCGGAATACATAAGATGTTGTCTGATAAATCGGAACGGCTCTTGAATCGGTTGCCGGATCTGCCTGTTCCTGTCCTACGTGAAGCTGAAGTGTTTCAAATTTGTACTGGCTCATAATATTTTTCTCCTTTGTTCTTTTCTATCCTTTTATTTGTTTGCTGCATGTGTTTTTTGTTTGTCTGTAGCTTATGAACAAAGGATACTGCATGAGAACCATCTTGTCTAATATCGCAAGTTGATATTTGGTAATAGGTTTCATCTATAGCAAGCAAAAGTTCCTGCCTCGATATTCATCAATAATCCATGCTGATACCTATCACGACTTCACCGTCCTGTAAATACCGGATTGTCAAATATCTGCAATCCTCAAACAATAGAATGCACGCTCTGCAAGCATTTTATTACCATGAATAAAACAGCCCACCACCTTAAAGGTGATGGGCTGCCATTAGATTTTCAGCCTTAGGGTCCACAAAATCATAACTCACCTGCCAATATTCCTCTTAAGCAGCATTTTCCATTCTCTTGAGTTCCGGCAGAATGGTCAGAAGCATGGTTGTAAAGCAGGCCAGGCCCCCAACGAAATTGGAAACCGGCTCAGCGATGAAGACTCCATTGACAGCCGGATCCAAAAGATGCGGCAAGAGGATAGTCAAAGGCACCACCAGAATAACCTTCCTGAAAATCGAAAAGAAAATGGCTCGTCTCTTCTTATTAAGAGCTTTGAAAACAGTCTGGCCGGAATACTGGAAACTCTGGAAAATAAAGGCAAAGAAATAAAAATGCAGTGCCGTCAGTCCATCTTCCATAACCGCCGTATCCGAGGAAAAAAGCCCGATGAAAAACGTTGGGAAAAGCTCAATAAGTATCCATATGATCAAGGTATAAGCGAAGGCGATAAAACTCATCCTGAAAATAACCTTGCGGATCAGTCTTGGATTTTTAGCCCCATAATTGTAGCTGATAAGGGGCGATGACCCTTCTGTAATGGAACTGATGGGTGTATCCACAATCTGCCGGACAGAAGACACCACCGTCATAACCGTCACATAGATATTACCGCCATAAATTGCCAGCATTTTGTTGCAGACAATGGTAACCAGAGAATTGGTCAGCTGCATGATAAAGGGTGCAATACCAAGGGATGTGATATTTTTCGCCATGTCTGCATGCTCTTTAAATTCTGCGATTGGCACCAGACGGATCTTAAGCTCCGTCTTCTTTCCCCGCAAAAATCCTATAGCAAAAAATGCCGAGGCTGCCTGGGAAATAATGGTAGCCAGTGCTGCCCCTGAAACCCCCATGCCAAATACAAAAATGAAAATCGGATCCAGAATAAGATTCAAAACAGCACCAATGAGCACGGAAATCATACCGATACGGGGAAATCCTTCTGCATTAATATAAGGATTCATACCCGTTGAGATCATGGAAAATACCGTTCCCAAAAGATAAATTCGAAGATAAGGCAAGCCGGAAACCAGCGTTTCCTGATCCGCACCAAAAAGCAAAAGTATAGGCCGGGCAAATATTTCTCCAAGTATCATTAGGGCAATACCTGTAAATACCAGAAGAAAGCAGGCCGTATTCATGATATCGGAAGCCTCTTTTATATTCTTTTCGCCACGCTTAATGGCGCAAAGCGGGCCACCGCCCATACCATAAAGATTCGTAAAAGCCAGCACAATGGTTATAATAGGAAAACAAAGGCCCACACCGGCCAGTGCCTGGGTGCCTACTCCCTCAATTCGCCCAATGAAAATGCGGTCCACGATATTATAAAGAAGGGACACGCACTGAGCCGCCAGAAGAGGGATCACCGAAGAGGCCATGTTTTTTCCTATATGTTCATCTGAAAAATCAATTTGTTTCATATTAGTGCACTTTCTGAAGATGCTTTTTTTGCATCTCGTTTCATTCTCCTTTGCAGACAGGTCCATCCTGTCTATTTCTTCTCAATTACAGACAGTTTCTTCCTTTTCAATTGCAAAGAATTTCTTCCTGTCCAGTTTTCCTGCTTTATATCCCCTATTTCCCATAATGCAAAATTTTCCGCATCAGCTCATTTCGAAGTGATGCGAATTAATCTTTTGCGGTAAACAGAGCTCTTTAAAAGCCTCGTTTTCTCATTTCTTCAGCCATTTTATTATAGACCGGAAGGGTTACGCCATATTGCTCAGCCATACGGGGCACGGCAAAAATAAGGCCATCCATTTCCGAGGCATGTCCCTTAGCCACATCTCTTTGCATGGATGTTGTGGCCTGAGGTGTCAGATTATCCAGAATGGCCAGATTTGTCACCACCATATCTTCTCCGAAATCAATACCCATAGCCCCTGCCAGAATCTCAATCTCATGAATCAGAGCTGCAAATGTATCCCGGATTTCACCTTTTTCCTGAATGGGGCCGGCAGCTACATGATAATATTCACCGCAGGCTGCCTGAGGGCTGACATAAGAGAACTTTCTCAAGCAATCCCGCTGCACATGATCGGTATAAATCGGGGTAATACCGCTTTCTTTAAGGTCTTTTTCGATCTCTTCCAGCTTTTTCTTAAGCTCGGCGGATCCTTCTTCCGGTTTGCGCAGACCATAAACCACACGGAAGATCATGCCATTCATGCGAATATGACCAGGTTTCATCATTTCAGCCGCAATATAAATGCAGCCATCCGTCACCGTTATATCCGGCAGTTTTTCCTGCAGACGTGAACCGGTTCCAAAAATGTTCAAAATAGGAATAACTGTTGTTTCCGGTCCCGCAACCCGTCTTATGAATTCTGTTGCTTCATCCAGGGAATAGCCCTTAACACAGACGAAGATCACGTCCGGCGTTTCATTATAATGCTCCATGTCAAAAGCCTGTACCGGCACCGTATAATTTCCTTCCGGTGTCTCCATGTAAAGTCCTTCGCTCTGCATTTTCTTTAAATGCTCACCCCGGGCAATAAGTGTCACATCCTTGCCTGCTTTCGTAAGAAATGCCCCGATGGGACCGCCTGTACCGCCTGCACCGATTACCAGATATTTCATATTCCTTCTCCTTCTCTATTTTCCTATTTTCAAAAATGCTCGCATGCTTTTTTCTCTATCTTCTCGTACATAATCTGTTGATCCCGCTTACCAGGTACCCTTATTAATCCGGTTACCTGATCAAAGATTTTCATTATCCACAGGATACCGTTAAACTCTGTCACTTTATCCACGTCTATTTTCAAGATCCGCCATAAAAAGTTCATAATAATCATCTTCATAAGAAAGGCCCGGCGAATTTTCCCCACCACCGTTGGTGCTGCGCCGCATAGCTGCGTAGGCATCCTCGCCTGCAGAGATAAGATCCATTTCATACAGGGGATAACCCCATTTTCGAGCAATTTCACAGAATGCCGTTACCGGCTGCTCTGCATTCCGGGTATTTAAGATAAGATCCCTGTCTGCATCATTTGCAAGAGCTCTTTTTCTCATTGAGAGTAAAATTTCATTAATGTCCATAGCGTTACCCTCCAATCATACTTTACTTATCTTCCTGAAGTGCCAGCTTTTTGCCATCCAATATAGCTTCTGTAAGGTTATCTTTTTCATCATACACCAGTTTCAGCAAAAAGAAATCTTTCCGTTCATCCAAAAGTTTCAGGAAAATGCGGTCACCTTCCCAAAGATTAAGTTTTGGAACCTCTGACTTGGGAATCCACTGAAGCTTCCCCTCATCACACTCTCCAACCTCTCCGTCAAGGCCCTTCGCTGTAAAAAGAAACATATATTCCGATGTGCCTTTCCCGGAAATAAAGGTTATGACACTTCTCATTTTGTAATCCGTCAAATGGCAGCCGGTTTCTTCATAAACTTCTCTTAAAAGGCATTCATCCGGTGTTTCGTTCCCTTCAAAATGACCGCCAATGCCGATCCATTTTCCTTCATTTATATCATTTTCTTTTGAAATGCGATGAAGCATGAGATAGCACTCATCTCTCTCCACGTAACACAAGGTTGTCATTTCCATAGGTAATTCTTGGTACTCCATACAAGCCATTTAACAAAATCTATAGTTTTTTGATATGTACGAGCTGGCCATAGCACTCCTGCACGGCAGACACGCTCCCGCTCCGCTCGTCGAGCAGCGGACACTAAATTCGTTCGTCGCTAAAGCTCGAACTCATTAAGTGCCGGCCTCCTCGAGGGTCTGCCTTACCAGGGGTGCATATGCCTTGCTCTGTGCATCAAAATAGGCGAGAGCATGGGTGCAGATTCACGTCAACGATTGCGAGGCTTGCGTCGCGACGCTGCGGCTAGCAGCGACAGCGGGCGCGTGTCTGAGCCGACGTAAGTCGGCGAGTTTGCGCAAGAGCTGGAGCGCATAAGCGCCGCGAGGAGCAGCAAACGCAGCATGTTGCGGGAACTGTACCCATGTCGAGACGTACGATGCTAAAAGAGTATACATCATTTACTTCAGGAACTTTATTATAGTGCACACGCTTTCCCACTTTCAAGTATACCTATACAAATCCAATATTGCCCTTATGATACATTTTTTGTATAATGCTCCCATTAAAAAGGAGGATCACTATGGACTTTCGTGTACTTCGTTATTTTATCGTTGTAGCTCAGGAACTAAATTTCACACGGGCTGCCGAAAAACTCAATATGAGTCAGCCCCCCTTAAGCAATCAGATCAAGCAGTTAGAGGATGATCTTGGAGTCCAGCTCTTCATTCGCGGCAAACGGCATCTGACCCTGACCGAAGCCGGTTCCTTCTTCTATACCCGTGCCAATCAGATCATGGAACTGGCCGGCAAAACCCGCCTTGATCTGGCCCATATAAATAACAGCCTCTCCGGCAAAATCTGCCTCGGCATCGTTGAAGGCCGGCCACCCTACCTGGCCGCCCGGTGGATTGCTGCCTTTCGGAAGGAATTTCCTTTGGTTCGTTTTGAATTTTGGAATGGAAGTTCGGATGATGTTCTGGATCATTTAAACCGAGGCCTGGCGGATCTGGCCATCATTGCAAAGCCTTATGACACAGAGCACTTAAATGCCCTAAAAGTAGATAAAGAACCCTGGGTAGCTATTATTCCATCGAAGCACCCACTGGCTTCTCTTCCCGGAGATTCCATATCTCTTGATCTTTTAAGAAATGAACCCCTTATCATTCCGCGGCGTGACTCCCGTATCGAAGAGATCCGTCAATGGTTCAGGGGGAATGAAAATGATGATTTTGAACCCAATATTCTCTGTGAAATGTCCAGTTATATCGATGTGGTTGCTTTGGTCGAACAGAATGCTGGCATTGGCATTTTCCCGCAAACGACTTACACGCCTAATCCTATGGTGGTTTCAAAAATGATCACATCACCGGCCCGGATTGCAGAATATTGTCTGGTTTGGCAGAAAGCTCATCCACTCAGTGCCCTGGTGCAGGAATTTGTTAATTTCGTTGAAGATTTCATCGAAGAAGATCGGATGAATTCCGATGAATATCACGTAAAAGAAAAGGAATTTGTGTTGCCGATTTAATCGCCATTTTCGTAGCGAGACGGTGCTTGTACCCCTCCTACCAAAATATGCCTCTATATAGCGGAAGCCCCGGTGGAGCGGCTATTCTCCACCGGGGCAGGCATAAAGTATGAGCGGTTAGCTATAGAATTACTCTGCTAAGGCAGCACCAAGCGCCTTAAGCGAGGTAACAGCATCATCATCGGGTGCGTCATTTGCGATGACACTTTCAGCTGCGAGTGTAACACCCTCACCTTTAATATCATCTTCCCAGGTACGCATCCATTCGCCATCGCCCCATCCGTAAGAACCGAACAGTGCAACAGCCTTTCCACCAAGCTGTCCCTTGACTGCATCATACATTGGAACAAACTCAGTATCTTCAAGTTCCTCAGCTCCCATGGCCGGGCAGCCGAGAGCTACAGCTCCGTAAGAAGCAAGATCAGCTTCCTGATAATTATCCGGAGTATAAAGTGCGGCATTAGCGCCTTTTTCCCGAACGCCTTCTGCAATGGCATTTGCCATGGCTTCTGTATTTCCGGTGCCGCTCCAGTATAAAATTGCAACATCTTTCATATTAATGCTCCTGCCTTTCGGACTTAATCCAATCTTTCCTTTTCCAGAAGCTCTCCGTGAAGAAGATCAACCTGTCTTGCACAAACGCAAAATACAGACTTCACAGGTCTCCGTACTTCGTAAGATCTTAGTTAGTATTTTCTAACTGGCATGCATGATATCACGAGTTCTAATGATGGTCAATACCTTTTTTGAAAAAAGTTAGATTTTACTAACTTTTTTCATTTTCATATCACCTGCCATCCATTTTCTTCGTAAAAATTCAGCGCCATCCCTTATTTAACGAAGAAAAGTTTCATCCGCAGCACATTTTTTCTGCAAATATGTGACTTCCTTTATTAAAGAAGACTGCCCTAAAGCCGATTATTTTCTAATATAAAAATTTTAAATATTATACATTGATATTATGAAATTGACTTAAAAATACCCCGATGATAGCATGGTAAACAGTAGAAGCAGATGTGTCGCCCGGCGGCACAGTCATAAAATAAACGAAGTGAGTTGTTTTCACATCACGAGGAGAGAAAACTATGGAATATGTAACAGCAAAGAGAATGGACTATCTGCCGTTTTCCGGCATTCGTGCCGTCATGGAGAAGGCTACAAAAATGCAGCAGGCCGGCGAGAAGGTCATCCATATGGAAATTGGCCGTCCGGACTTCGATACACCCCAGAAGATTAAAGATGCCGCCAATAAAGCCCTGGCTAACGGCAATGTTTTCTATACATCTAACTATGGTACACCGGCTATCCGTCAGGCTATCGCTGACTGGGAAAAGGAAAAGAACCATGTTGACTACGAAGCTGAAAATGTGCTGGTAACTGTTGGTGTCGGTGAAGCTACTTACGCTGCCATGGCTGCTTTCCTTCAGGAGGGCGATGAAGTCCTGGTTCCCAACCCGGTATGGCTTAACTACATCCACGTTCCTACATCCCTGGGTGCTACACCCATCACCTACAGCCTTAAAGAAGAAAATGATTACCAGATCGACTTTGAAGAACTAGAAAGCAAGATCACTGAAAGAACCAAGATGATCGTTATCGTCGATCCCAGCAACCCAACAGGTGGCGTCTTCTCAGAAGAAACCTTAAAGAAGCTGGCTGAGATTGCCATCAAAAATGATCTTCTTGTTATCTCTGATGAGATTTACGAACAGCTGACTTATGATGGAACAAAGCACCTTTGCATTGCTTCCCTTCCGGGAATGAAAGAACGTACCATTAAGCTTGGTGGATTCTCCAAAGCTTATTCCATGACTGGCTGGAGACTTGGTTATATGTGTGCCCCGGTTGAAGTCATCAAGGCTTGCGTCCGTGTTCATCAGTATACCATCACCTGTGCTTCTTCCTTCGTTCAGGAAGCTGCTATCACAGCTCTTAAAGATTGCGACGAAGATGTAGAAGCTATGAGAAAAGAATATCAGCGCAGAAAGGATTATGTTGTCAAAGCTCTTAATGCCATCGACGGCATCAGCTGCAACAATCCTCAGGGTGCTTTCTATATCTTTGTTAATATTAAAGAACTTGGCAAAACTTCCATGGAAGTTGCTGAATACCTGCTGGAAACAGCTAAGGTTGCCATGGTTCCGGGATCTGCTTTCGGTTCTGAAGGCGAAGGATATATTCGTCTTTCCTATGCCTGCAGCTATGAAGATCTCGTTGAGGCCTGCGACCGTATCAAAGATGCTGTTGAAGCACTGAGAAAATAATAGAATGCACGCTTTGCAAGTGTTCTATTTGTACGAATAAAAGAATGCCAGCCCGATGCTCATTCTTTTATGACAATTGAGATCTCTCCAACTTTAACCTGTTATATACACTTCATCAACGGTAAAACACCACAGCTGACGCTGTGGTGTTTTACTTTTTCTTATTTCTTTATCATAGCCTTCAAAATCACAAATAGGCTTTACACCTCATTCGTATCTGATTGTGAAGCTGCGTTTTACTTTTCTGCCTTGTTTTTTATTTTCCTATATGCTAAAATGCGCACGAAAAGGGGAGTGTGTCATATGACATGTCTGCAGAGGGGTAGATTCGAAGTCATTTAATGGCTTTGCAGACTGCCGACTTCGGAGTTACCTTCAGGCGAAGCTAAAGTTTCTCCCCTTTTTTTAATTTCCCGTCTTTTAGTGCTAAAGTCAAACGATTATTAATCTCTCACTTTTTTTACTTGAT
Source organism: Oscillospiraceae bacterium (assembly GCA_963607995.1). Classification (GTDB taxonomy): domain Bacteria; phylum Bacillota; class Clostridia; order Lachnospirales; family Lachnospiraceae; genus Chordicoccus. The sequence continues at coordinate 8,258 of CAVDGK010000027.1, forward strand.
TATTGATCCCGAACGATATGCTCTGACAAGACTTCTGTATCCCAGTTTTTTCAATCTGTCATAGTGCACCCTGTATTGTGCAGCATTCCATTTACCGGTCATAGCATAACGAATGCAGTATTGATTGTATCTGTCCAGTTCCTGCAGGCCGTCTGTTCTTGTAATAACAGGGAAATACCATCGGATCCAGCTTATTCTGTTTCCCCCATTTTTACCTGTAAACATTCCTTCATCCCACAGGATCATACGTTTGCCTGCTTCGTCAGCACTTAATCTGTTAAGTCTCTTTTCTCTTTCAATCTTCTTTGCTCTGCCACGCAATTTACGTTTAATCTTTTCCAATGTATGCCGGGAAATATCAACCCAGCCATCCCCATACAGGATTCCCAAAAATTCCACCGGTTCACAAGTATCTATAATTCTCGTCTTGCTTTCATTAAAATGAAGCTTCAACCCTTCCACCATCTCACGGAGATCTTTGAAATCCTTCTCTGCCTCTTCTTTAGTTTCTGAATAGATCAGAATATCATCTGCATAGCGGGCATATTGCATTCCTTTTTGACTAAAATAAGTATCCACCTCGGACAGATAAATATTGCTGAAAAAACCATAGAGAGGACATCCGGGTAAACCAGCCGTATCGCCTTCAAAGAATTCACCTCTATACATATACTGTCTGCGTTCAAGAAACCATTTCAGAAAATTGAACATCTCCGGATCATCAGAGAATATTTTCCTTAATTTTTCCACAAGAATTTCCACGCTCATGGTATTGGCATAAGATTTGATGTCTGCCTTCACGGCATAGTACTTATCTAAATAGGATTCTTTTATTCGAGCCTGTGCATATTCTCTCACACCTCTCTCGCTTCGAAAGGAGTACAGCTGATCGGAATATAATTCGTTCATATTCTGAAGGGCATAAGTCATTAGTCTCATAAGGGCCACTTCATTTTCTTGGAAAATATACAGAATACGTTTTTTATTCGTATCAGTTTTGGGTACAAGCTTTTTTTCCGGAACATTAAAATAATAGTCTCCGTTTTTTAGTCTGGTAATATCCCTCTCGCACTGTTCACTCATAATATAATTTTCTGTATATTCCCGAATTTCATCGTTATACAGGCGCGGTACCTTATATTGCAAAAATTCAGTCCGATAAGCCTTCTCCATTATTTTATCTAAAAGTCCCATTTTTCTTCCTTTACCCTATTTTGTAAAAGTTCTGATATTTTAAATATTGCTCGATCGGGTCTGAGTCAATATGCAATGTTGCAACGATCATCAAATCATCTTTAATATTTCAATTCCGCGATGGGTTTTCCCTACCCGCCTATAATCTCACCGACAGGGATTTTTGATTCCCAGTTTTCCAGATAAAGATCCATCATGTCTTCAAAAAGTGAAACAGCCTTTTCACTGGTAAGCTTCGGATATTTATTTTTAATCCTGTAGCAGACTCGCTTCGGCGGTTCATTTTCCAACTCGCTGATATAGAGAGGGCGGAAACGGGACAATTCCAAAATGACAGATTCCGGTGCCACCATCCAGCACTCATCATGGGTCCAGATACGATTAAGAAGGGTAATGGTATCTGCGGAAATATGGGGCCGTGGCGAATCCGCCAGCCACCGGTCATGCCAAAGCTGGAAATTATCATCCCAACTTAAGAAAAGCTCTTTCGACGAATCCAGTTCATCAGTATGCACTTTCGTCTTTTTCAAAACCGGATTCTCTGACTGCACCAGATAAAGCTTCTCTTCAAAGATTTTCTCAGTCATAATATTTTTATAATGAAGCTGATGATAGACGAAGCCGATATCGATATCATTATTATTTAAAATGCCATAAAGCTCTGAAGACTGATGGGTCTCGATGCTGATGTCCATGTTAATGTCACTATCCAGAATCTGCCTGTAAAGTCCTGCAAAGAGCGCCACATTCATACTATCTGTACAGCCGATGGTCAGAAAAAGCCGTCCGCTGTTTTGCTGCAGGGCCTGGGTTTCCTTCCAGAGAGACATCCAGTGCTCGGCGATGGTGATAAATTCCTGACCTTTTGGAGTCAGTTCAATCTGTTTATGGCCTTTTTTTCGGATAACAAGAGGAAATTTAAGCTCTGTTTCAAGAGAACTTAAACGATGTGATACTGTAGGTTGGGACAGAAAAAGAAGATCCGCTGTTTTGCTGATACTTTTTGTATTGACGATAGCAAGAAAAGTTTCGATTTCTGATAAATTCATCTAAGTTTACCTTTCTTGAAAATAAAACTAAATCACCTTGTTCAGACTCCAATTTACAAAATTCCAGTTGGTTTTGCTCATCGGTGTTCTCGATGAAATCTTTCCGCATTCATTCTTGTTTAGTCACTAATCACTTAACCGCAAACGGTTTTTGTTCATCGGTGCTCTCGCCTGATAAAAATTAGCTAAGAATATTCGAAATTCGCTTAGAAGCACAAGTGTTTCACGCTTAATTTATTAACTTTTACTATTCTCTGAACAAGAACGAATATAAAATTTCTCTATATTATACAGAAATATAATTAGCTTTTCAACATATATCAACTATGCTATCATCAAGGCAGTTTAAGAAGTGTAACTGGATATTTTTATAGGATTCAGCGCAATTCTATGTATAGAAAGTGAGGTATATAACATGGCAGCAGGATGTAAAATCAAACGGAATTTTGAAAGACCGGCAAAGGAACTGGTAGAGGCTTTCAGAGGTATTCCGGTAGCAAATATTGACGATAATATGGGAAGAATCGCCGCTGTTGACCACAGCATTTTCCCGCTTAACCCCAATGCCACCATCCTTGGTACAGCATTCACAGTTAACGCACCGGCAGGTGATAACCTTCTCTTCCACAAAGCCCTTGATATGGCTCAGCCGGGCGATGTCATCGTTCTGGCAAACAAAGGCAGCTTAAGCCGTTCTCTTTGCGGTGAGATCATGAGCAACTATGCAAAGAGCAGAGGCCTTGCAGGTATCATTATCGATGGCTGCGTTCGCGACAGCGCCACATTAAGAACATTAGATTTCCCAGTTTATGCAAAGGGCATTACTCCCAACGGTCCGTACAAGAATGGCCCGGGCGAAATGAACTTCCCGGTATCTTTCGCAGGTATTATCATCAATCCTGGTGATATCATCGTTGGTGATGCAGACGGTCTCCTTGTTGTTCGTCCGGAAGATGCTGCAGAACTGGCAAAGAAAGCAAAAGCTTATCATGAAAGCGAAGAAAAGCAGCTGGAAGGCATCCTGACAAAGGGCGAATGGGTTCGTCCCTGGGTTGACAGCAAGCTGGAAGAAGTTGGTTTCGAATTCGTAGATTAATAAGAAAGGACAGGTTCTATGCAGGAAGTTGTTATCCGTCACGCAGGTGACAGAGCCATTCTGGTAGAATTTGATAATGAGATCAGCATCGAGGTAAATCAGAAGGTCCGTGCCCTCAAGTTCACCCTTGAGGAGGATCCTTTTGATGGTATGCGTGAACTTATTCCTTCTTATCGGGCTCTTTTAGTGCAGTATGATCCCCTCACTGTAAACAGTGCCAAGGTTAAGGAACTGGTTCTGGAACGTTTGAATAGTCTTTCAGAAGTCAGTCTTCCGAAGGCTATCGTAACCGAGATTCCGGTTCTCTATGAAGGTGAATATGCACCGGATATGGAGGAGATCTGCCGTTTAGAAAACAAGACCCCGGAAGAAATCATCAAAATTCACAGCCAAAGCGATTATTTTGTTTACATGCTCGGTTTCGCACCGGGTCATCCTTATACAGCCAGATTTGAAAATCCTTTCTCTTTCAAGAGAAGAGAAACCCCCCGTGTCCGTATTCCTGGAGGCAGTATCGTTGTTCAGCTGGCTCTTAGTGACATCATTCCCTTCGATCAGCCCTGCGGCTGGAACATTATCGGCTCAACACCGATTCTGGCCTGCGACTATCGTAAGGAAAATCCCTTCCTTCTCAAGGCCGGCCAGTGGATTCATCACGTTCCCATCAGCCTGGAAGAATACAATGATATTAAGCGTCAGGTCGAGCTTGGCACCTATGTCTGCAAGACCTACGAGAAAGAGGATTAAGCCATGGGAATGAAGATTGAAGACGGCGGAATCCTGACAAGTATTCAGGACGGTGGCCGTTTTGGTTACGAACAGTTCGGTGTATCGCCTTCCGGTCCGATGGATGCGAAAGCGATGCATATCGGAAATATTTTAGTTGATAATGAAATCGGTGAGTCCTGCCTGGAAACAACCATCATGGGACCCACGATTCTTTTTGAAGAAAATGCCGTGGTAGCCATTACCGGTGCTGACTGCGCTCCTACTATAAACGGAAAGAATGTCAGCATGTATCGTGCTCTCTCCATTAATGCAGGAGATGTTTTAAAACTTGGCATGGTAAAAAATGGCTGTCGTTCCTATCTCGCCATTGCCGGCGGTATCGATGTACCGGTTCTCATGAACAGCAAATGCACCATGGTAGGAAAGAACTTTGGCGGTTTCGAAGGAAGAAAGCTTCAGAAGGGCGATGTCCTTAAGCTTGCCAAATCCGTTTCTACTCTTCCAAATATGGCAGCCCGCCTTATTATTCCGGAAAAAATGGTACAGGGCGTTCACACACTGCGAGTCATCCTTGGACCCCAGGAAGAACGCTTCACGGAAAAAGGTATTGAAACTTTCCTGAATTCCGAATACAAAGTTGGCCAGGCTTTTGACCGTCAGGGTTATCGTCTGGAAGGTCCGGTGATCGAACATACCACTGACAGCAACATCATTTCCGATGGTATTGTAACAGGTTCCGTTCAGGTTCCCGGCGATGGACATCCCATCGTTATGCTGGCTGAACACCAGACCATCGGTGGTTATACTAAAATAGCAACAGTCGCCAGCATTGATCTTCCGGTTATCGGACAGTGCAAAGCCGGCGATATCATAAGATTCCAGCAGATCAGTGTCGAGGAAGCAGAAAATCTCTATGTAGCTTATCACAAAGAGTTGGATGCTCTGAAGGTTAAGATGCGGACTCCGGTTACATACAAACCGGCCAGAAATCTTACCCTCACCATCGACGGCAAAGCATGGAATGTCACAATTGAAGAAAGAGAGGATTGATATGTTCCAGATCGATTTAAACAGTGATATGGGCGAAAGCTTCGGTGCTTACAAAATCGGCGGTGATGATCAGGTT
>CAVDGK010000028.1:0-12926 GCA_963607995.1 Oscillospiraceae bacterium
GCCCTGAAAGAAGCACCACCAAAATAAATACAACTGCCAGGGAAATAGCCGCAATAACCAACGTAATTAGAAGCAGGGTTTTCATGGTATGAAGTTCCCGTTCTGAATTAAGAAAGATCACGACGGTTTCATTTGTTTCGTAGCTTATAAGATAGCGGTAGCCGCTTTCATAACCACTCGTTTTTCCTTTTTCCAGAACTTTAATGGCATACTGACCGGCTTCTTTCTCGGATACGGAAGCGATATAATTCTGATTGACGCTTTTTACATTTCCTGCATTATTTAAATGAACCGAAAAGAAGCGAATCATATAAGGCACTTCCGGTGAGAAAAAATCCATGGAATCAAATGGTGGAACATAATCACCACTTTTGGCATCATCGTCTTTTGATTCTTCACTTTTTTGCTCCACTTCAAGAAGCTGGCTTAAGGTTACATCCTGCTGTTCGGTAATACTGCCGTAATTCCAGATATTAACAAAAAAAAGCAGGGCCAAGACCACCACCGTAAAAGCTGCCATAGCCGAGCCAATAAAACGCCAACGCATTTTTTTCAGCATATTAATCTCCTGCTTTTATGATTTCTTCAAAAGCATAACCTGCACCGCGAACGGTACGGATTTCCACATTGGCTCCTGTCTGTCTCAGTTTCTTTCGAAGGAAACCGATATAAGTCCACACCACATCGATTTCTGCCTCACTTCCAAGCCCCCATATTTTTTCCATAAGATGCTCTGAAGAAAAAATATAGTGAGGATGCCGCATAAAAAGTTCAAGAAGCTGGTATTCCTTATTATTAAGACGGATTTCATCGAAAGATGCCTTCAATGTATAGCGGCTGCAGTCAAGGGTTGCATTGCCAAAACTTAAAGTTGTAGGCATATAGGCTGTACTGCGGCGTACCAACGCCCTAACCCGGGCGAGAAATTCACTGCTGGCAAAGGGTTTTGCCAGATAATCATCGGCCCCGGCATCAAGACCAGCTACTCGGTCAGCCACTTCCGTTTTGGCTGTCAGAAAAAGTGCAGGCGTTGTATTACCTTCGGCCCGTATGGTCTTTAAAACTTCTATGCCATCTTTTCCCGGCATCATAATATCCAGAACCAGGGCATCATAGGTTGTGGTTCGCATGTAGTCAAGGGCCGCATTTCCGTTATGAACCACGTCCACGGCATATTTATTTTTTTCAAGCATAACCTTAAGAGCCCGGGCTATGGTTACTTCATCTTCTGCAATCAGAATACGCATTTCTTTTCCTCATTAATTTTGTCAGAAAATCTCTTCTCCCGACGGATATCTGTATTATGAAAAACCGGAACCTATAGCTTCATTATAAAGTTTGGCATAACGTCCCTGCATTTTAATAAGTGAGTCATGGTCTCCGACTTCCATGATATCACCATTTTCCATATAGAGAATAAGGTCTGCGTTCCGGATTGTTGTCAGACGATGGGCGATAATGAAGCAGGTCCTGTTTTTCATAAGGTTGGTCATAGCATTTGTAATAAGAACCTCGGTCCGGGTATCCATACAGGATGTTGCCTCATCCAGTATCAGGATCGGCGGATCAAGAACCATGGCCCTGGCAATGGAAATCAGCTGTCTCTCGCCAGCCGACAGGGACATTTGGTTGGTGTGAATATAGGTCTCGTACTGCTGAGGCATCTGATTAATGAAGGTATCACAGTAAGATTTTCGGGCTATCTCCTTCACTTCTTCCGTAGTAATATCATTTCTGCCATAGGAAATATTTTCCATGATCGTGCCATCAAAGATCCAGCTGTCCTGGAGAACCATACCAAAAGCCTTCCTTAAAGTCTGCTTTTTATACTCTCTTATATCGGTATGATCCAGCAAAATAGAACCGTCATTAATCTCATAAAAACGCATCAGAAGGTTAACCAAAGTGGTTTTTCCGGCACCGGTAGGTCCCACAATAGCTATGGTTTTTCCGGAATCTGCATGGAAATTCACGTCCTTCATAAAAATCTTTTCCGGAGAATAACCAAATTTTACATGTTGAAATTCGATTTCGCCTTTAACTTCCCGGACATCAAGATCCTTTTTTGAGGATTCATCATCTTCTTCCTCCTGGTCCAAAAGTTCATAAACTCGCTCTGCGGATACCTTCCCCATCTGAATGCCATTAAAAGCAACAGAAAGATCCGTCAAAGGTGTCAGAACCATATTGCCATAGATTAAAAACGCCTGGAAATCACCAAGTGAAATACTTCCATTTATTAAGAAAAATCCACCCAGAATACATTCCAGAATGTAGCAGATGTTAATTGTCAGGACTGAAACCGGCATAATAAATCCTGCCAGAAAACTGGTTTTTGTATATTGCCTGGACAAATCTGTATTAATTTCATCAAAGGCAGAGAGCATTTCTTTTCCGCAGCCATAAGCCTTTACGATACTATGATTCCGGTAAGAATCTTCTGTTTTTGAAGATAACTTGCCTAAAAGAAAGGTCTGCCGACGAGCATATCCCGTACATTTATGGATAATGAAAGCGGAAATTCCAAGACCAATGGGAAGCATGCATAAATAGATCAATGTCAGCATCACACTGATTCGCAACATCATAATGAAGACACCGATCATCAAAATGCCTTCGCTGACCAGAATACGCATGGAATTTTCAATGAGGCTTGAAATGGACTGCATATCATTTGTAAGGCGGGAAATCAGATCTCCCACCGGATGTTTGTCCAGATAAGAAATCGGAAGATGATTTAGTTTAATATAAGCCTTATCCCGCAGGTTTTTAACCGTTTTTTGGGAAATTCCAAGAAGAATGGTACTGATCAGAGAATCGCATCCACGGCCAGCCAGATATAAAAGAGCAAGGACCAGACATTTCATCAGGAACTTATCCATATCCATGGTCTTTGTCTCACCAAAAGCCACAATCATGTTCGTAATCTTTCCGCTGATATCAGGTGCTATGGTAAGGCATATCCGAGACCCCAAAATAATAAGAATGATAATGAAAACCCGTCCCTTACTAATCCGGCTCTCCCGGAGAAGACGCAGCACATTTTTTAAGGAACTTGTCTTTTTTTTCTGATCCATTATGTACCCTCCCCTCCATTTTGTATATCAAAAAGCTCTTTGTAAAGCCTGCAGTTTTTAAGAAGTTCCTTGTGAGTGCCGAAACCGGCAACATGATCGGCATCCAGAACAAGAATATGATCTGCATGGATAATTGAACTGAGTTTGGAGGAAACTATTATTTTTGTTTTCCCTTTAAGTTCCCTATCAATATTATTCCTAACACAGCTTTCCGTCACCGCATCCAAAGCAGCAAAGGGTTCATCCATAAGATAGACAGCGGCATCCTTTGACAAAGCTCTGGACAAAACCAGACGCTTTCGCTGTCCGCCGGAGAGATTGACCCCATTTTGCATCATTTCCGTCTCAAGACCATCCTCAGAGGATTTAACCACCTCCTCAAAAGCAGCCATACGGCAGGCTTTTTCAATCATTTCCTGTTCCACATTTTCATGGAACGCTACAATATTATTCCGAATCGTATCCTGGAAAATATAATTTCCCTGGGGGGCATAAGAAAGAGTTTTGGCAAGATCTTCCTGGGAAATATCCCGAATGGAAACGCCATCAATAAGAATGTCTCCCTCTTTAAGGTCATAAAATCCCAGAATGAGATGCAGAATAGTAGATTTACCGCTGCCGGTAGGACCTACAATTGCCAGGGTCTCTCCCCCTGGAATGGTAAAGTTTAAATCTTCAAGAACCCGTCGTCCATTAAGATAGCCAAAGGTAACATTTTTAAATTCAATGGTGCCATCTTTAACTTCAAATGGCTTCTTTGCCACTGTCATTTCTGATGGTTCATTCAAAAGGTCCATGACACGGTTTGATGCCACGATAGCCTTCGGAAGCAGATTTACCAGTGAAGGTATCAAAGTCAGAATCATGATGCAGTAACTTAAATACTGAAAAATGAAAATAATATTGCTGATGGACAACAGATTTTCCTGAATCTGACCGGATGAAATCAAATAAATAATAACCGTTGCCCAGTTAAAAATCAGCATGGTCACCGATGTCATAAGATAAAGAGGACGATTAGCCTTAACGGCTGCATCCATAATCTTATCATCCTCATCGATTCCCTTCTTTTCTTCATATTTTTCACATCCAAAGGCACGGATTGTCCGGACACCGGTTATCTTCTCTGCTATGGATAGATTAAAATGATCAATACGATTCTGAAGAATTTTATAATACTTCTGGGCATGAGCTTTAAAAATAAGAAGAACAACCACAGAAATAACAATAGCAATAAGGAATGTCCAAAATACCTGACGATTTTTTATAAAGGTCACCACCAGGATGCAACCCAAAGCAGCTGGAAAAATGACCACACGGCCCAGCAAAAACTCCATAAGGGATACGATAGCTTTAGGATCGCTAAGGGTTCTGCTTAAGAGGGAAGAGGCTCCAAAATGTTCAAATTCTTCCATATTCATGCTCAGAACTTTCCTGTAACAATCCAATCGCAATCTTCTGACAAGATTACCTGATATAACAGAATTAAAATAAGATACACCCAGAGTACAGCAAATCTGTATAAGAGTATAAATTAACATCATAATGCCAGATGAAATAATTGCATTCATATCAGATTTGGCCACGCCTTCATCAATAATGCGATTCATGGCTCCCAATACAACCACAAGCTGAATATAGGTCTGCGCCACAACCAAAATAACGGTTATGAGCATATACGCAATATATTTTTTTTGAAACAGGTATCTCTTAAAAAGATTCAGCATGTGTTTCATTTATCTCCTTACTGCTTTTTGCCAGCTTTCTTATCAAATTTCTCTTCATTAGCAGGCAAAAGATTAACTGTATATGGGCATCGTCAGGATCAGATCACCCTCATAAATACTTCCATTGAGATATTTCACTCTTTCAAATCCCGGCGTAACCCGCATGATTTTCTTCTTTGAACGAACATCGGTAAAAGTACCAATATAATTAATAAGAGGCACAGAGTCATAACCCGATTGCATCAGTACTCTCTCATCAAAGACTTCCACCGTTTCAAAATCCCTGCTTTCCCTATCATAGAGCTGCGGCTGGATTTTCAGGCAACAGTCTATGACATGACAATTATTCATATCACGTCCGCTGTTGATAACCAGTATCGGTATTTTCTTCATCTCGTTAAGAACCGGATTCTTTTCCAAATACAGTTCCACGATTTCACGAATAGGATGAAGTTGGTCTTCTTCACTTAATGTCTTACTCATAACCTTTCGCTCGTAGGGTCTTTTTGTGAGAATAGCTTGTATACGGTCAGCTTCTGCCTTAAAAACTTCATAGGCAATACCACCGGCTTCTTTAATATTTTCTTCGTGAGAAACCAGATCTTCCGGATTTTCTCCATTATAGATGCGGTTCAATTTCTCCAAAAGAGCCACCGAGGACATACGGTCAAAAAGGGAGTGATGAATACGACAATAGAGATAATCGTACTCCTCTGCATCCGATGACGTTAAAAAAACATCTGATATAATTTCTTCACCATCAAATCTGTAGATTTCTTTTTGCAGTGCACTAAGAAGAGCATCGCCCTGAGTCTCTGTAAGATCGAAGCATGGGATTTCCTTCCGAATTCCCTTATTTTGAATATAGACATTATTCTTTCCATCATAAGCATATTCAAATACTGTATCGCTTAAAGTCTTTACAATGACCTCAAGCCGATCTTTAAGTCTTCTTTCCCTCGTGATACCAACCTTGACATTAACACTATTTTCCTGATATTGAAGGAAGAATAAGTTAGCGATTCTTGGTGCAACAAAAGCCTTTTCCTCAGATTTTCCCTGTCTCTTTTCCAAGAGCTTCTGATATTCTTCTTCCGGTACTTTTTCCGGGGTATCATAATCAATATCCTTCTGACAGAAGGCATCATCCTTTTTCGTAATGTAAGCTGCAATCTGTTCCGGTGTCTGAAGCACGGTAACATCGCTGACCTTTACTGTCCGTCTGTGAGGCAGACCTTCCTCTTTCTCCAGTTCCATGCAAAGGGAAATAGATGCAATAGAATCACCGCCTATTTCAAAGAAATTATCCCGTATACCCACCTTATCCAGCTTTAGTGTCTTTTCAAAAGCATGGCAAACAATGGCCTCAATTTCGTTTGTTGGAGCCACATAATCCTCACTCTTATAGAATTCCGGCTTGGGAAGAGCCCTTTTATCGACCTTTCCATTTACGGTCATGGGGATTTTATCAATCCGATTGATGGATGAAGGTACCATATAACGAGGCAGTTTTTGTGTCAGACAAAGCCTTATAGACTGAACATCAAATTTATCTCCTTCCGGCACAATATAAGCGCAAAGTTCTGTTTCGCCTTGTCTGTTCTTATCTGCAATAACAACACAGTCCGCCACATCATCCAAGGCCTTTATGGCATTGCTTACATCTCCCAATTCCAGTCTCTGGCCATGAATTTTCACCTGATGATCCGCTCTTCCGCAGCCCACAAGATAGCCTTCATGATTCCAAAGTCCTAAATCACCTGTATGGAAAATCGTGATTTCTTCCCCTGTATCCGGCAGAATAAGTTTTCCGAATTTCTTTTTATTCAGTTCCTCATCAAGATAGCCGTTAGAGAGACCATTTCCGCCGATACAGATTTCGCCTCCTACACCATTGCCGCAAAGACTGCCATCTTTAACAATGTAAAGAGAACTGTATTCAAAGGGCGTACCTAAAGGAATCTGATCTTTAGATGCATCCTCTTCGCTAACAGTATGATGGCTGATCATAATCTGGGCACATTCCGTCTGGCCGAAATGATTAGCGATAACCACCCTATCACCCAATATTTCCAATGCCTTAGCTGCCACGGCCGGAGCCAGCACCTCACCAACACATTCAATCATGCGCAGAGATGGCAAAGCATTCATCTCTTTGTTCTGTGCAAGCTGCAGCTGCATAAGATTTAAGATGGTAGGAACCAGAACCATCTCCGTTACAGAATATTTTTTAATGCAGTTAATGATTTCCTTAACATCACCTTCTGCTCCCTGTTTCAGAATAACCATACTGCCGCCCATCAACGTTCCGTAGAAAACCTCAACGATGGAAACAACGTAAGCAATATTGGCTTTGAAGATGAAAACATCCTTTTCCCCAAGGTTCCTATATTCCCTGATCTGTTTGTTTCGAAGAACAGTTCCGCGATGAGGAATCTTAACCCCCTTTGGCTTTCCATCTGTACCGGAAGTAAAGTGCACATAGGCCGTATCATCTGCCTTTACACAAGGCAACTGGATTTCTTCATTTTCTTCCCTCTCCGGTGCCTTAACTTTCTCGCCATTTTTATCAAAGATTTCGCCTTCTTTGATGTACCACTTTGTATGGACTTCTTCCAGAATAACCTGCTGTCTCTCTTTCGGCAATGTCGCATCTACAGCGGCAAAGGCTCCGCCTGCCATCATAACGGCATAGACAGATATCACGTAGTTAATGTTTCTCTTGCCTATAATGGGGACAATGTCACCCTTTTTAACACCGATGCGGCACAGATCATAAGCGGCCATCTGAGCCTTATCATAAAGTTCGCTATAGGTGATTTTCCTGTCTTCCTCAATGCAGACAGTCTTATCCGGCAAACGTTTAACGCAATCCTCAAAGAGAGTAAGAATTGTCTCCTCTGTGCTATAACTCTCTCTTCTTCCATAGAAATTAAGATATTTTTCAATATCTTCTTTCAAACCGTTGCTGAGATCTCCAATCTTTTCATGAGCACCTGAAACGATTTCATTTACGATCACCTGGAAAAGTCCCAGGATTCGCTCCGCCGTTTCTCCATCATAGAGGTCTGTATTATATTCGTAATTAACCTTGTATTCGCCTTCATCCACCACTTCAAAGATCATGTCATACTTGGCACCATTTCTCATAGAAACAAGTTCACCGTGGTGAAGACCATTTTCTTTCTCTTCTTTCTGTTCCTCCACCACATTATTCTGCACAATAAGCATGACATCAAAAAGAGGACTTCTTGAGGCATCCTTTGCAATGTGAAGATCTTCGCAAAGGGATACAAAAGGATATTCCTGGTTTTCGAAAGCTTCCAGGCACAGAGTCTTTATCTCGTTAAGGAAATCCTTAATGCTCTTTTCTGATGCCGGATATCCCCGCAGGGCCATATTATTAATGAAAATACCGGGAAGCTTTTCAATATCCCGATGTACACGTCCATTAATTGGTGAGCCAATCACCACATCTTCCGTGTTGCCATATTTAGCCATAGTAATCATGGCAGCAGCAAGAAGGAGCATATAATCGGAAATGCCCTCTTTCTTGACAAATTCATGAATCTTCTCACCATCCAGTTTTTCCGTAATGGTATGACCGTTATTAGAACGTACGGAAGAACGGGGACGATCTGTCGGAATGCTCAGTACCGGCACCTCATCCTTAAACTGATTCAGCCAGAAACTCTTTTGTTTAGATAAATCCTTATGGTTCATCCATTCTGTATAGTCAATAAAGCTAATTGTCTCATCCGCCACATCTTCTCCATTATAAAGCTCTGTCAGCTCTGCCAGAATCAGATTCAGGGATGCGCCATCACAGATCAGGTGATGGAAATCAAACATTAAAAGTGACTTATCTTTAACATAACGGGCTCGAATAAGTGGGGCTTTGGTAAGATCAAAAGGCTTATGGAAGTTTTCCGTGTCCGCATCTGTTACTTCCATTTTAAAGTCAACATCCTCATGAAGAATCTGACAGGGTTCTCCATTTCTGATTTCAAAACTTAAGCGGAGAGCGCTGTGTTTTTCTACCAGTTTTCGGAAGCTCTCACCCAGTTTCTCCACATCAACATTTCCATAAAGAGGCAGCTCAAAGGACATATTAAAGGCAAGTGACTCCGGATCTGTCATGCTGGCCATATAGAACTGTCTCTGAATCGGCGTTAAAGGATAGCTTTCCTTTTCCTCTGCCTTTGGAATAGGCTCGTTAATCACCTCACAAGTAGGAAGACTCTCTACATAAGCCGCAAGTTTTTCCGGAGTTGTATAGGAAAAAATATCCTTGACGGCGATATTAACATGGAAGGTATCCACGATCTTATTGCAAAGATAAGCCGCTTTAAGAGAATGACCTCCTGATAAGAAGAAATCATCCTCCACACCGATTTTCTCCACATCAAGAATTTCCTCGAACATATGACACAATGTTTTTTCTGTCTCTGTACGAGGTTCCACATAAGTATGTGAAGAGACAACTTCCGGTTTCGGAAGGGCTCTCTTATCCAGTTTTCCATTTCGGGTATGGGGAATCTCTTCCATATTGACATAGGCAGTTGGCACCATGTAAACCGGAAGTTGTTTTTTTACATTTTCCTGAAGACCATCTATCAAGTCTTCCTTTTCCAAAACCACATAGGCTACAATGCTCTTTTCCTGAGATGTTTCACCTAAAACTGTTGCCACTACGGCACAATCCTTTACACCTTCAGTAATACGGATGACATTTTCAATCTCGCCCAACTCAATTCTCTGACCACGAATCTTTACCTGATTATCCATACGGCCTAAGCAAATAACCGTACCATCATCAAGATATTTTCCAAAGTCACCGGTATGACAGATCAGACCCTCGCCAAAGGGATTTTTTGAAAATTTCTTATCAGTCATTTCCGGATCAGACATATAGCCCAGAGATAAACCGGCAGCATGAATGCAGATTTCTCCCGGCATACCAATGCCGCACAGGGTTTCACCCTTTAAAATATAGTGGCTGACATTCTGAATCGGCTTACCAATAGGCATGACAGCATAAGATGACTTTGCTTCGTCATCCATATTAATTTCATAATGGGTTGATGAGAAACCACCTTCCGTCTGACCATACTGATTAAGTAAAACGCAGGATGCATTCAGTGTCTTCTTGGCCAGTTCAACGGTAGAAGCCTTCAGTGGTTCACCACTCAGCATAATAAGTTTTAGGCTATCAAGATCACCACTGTTGCCGCAAAGCTTCAAAAGTTCATTTAAAACCGTGGGAACCAGAATAATAGTGGTAATCTGCTTCTCTTTGACAGCGCCAAGAACACGATCCAGATACATTTCGTCTCCCTGGGGCAGAATATGAAGTTCCATACCTGTACTTAAGGGCCAGAACATTTCATAGACAGAATCCACGAAAGAAAGATTGGTCTTTTCAAGAATGCTTCCCTTTTCACCCTGGGGATGATTCTCGGCAAGCCATAAAATAAGATTAACCACACCTCTATGCTTACAAACCACGCCCTTGGGTTTGCCACTGGTTCCTGATGTATAGATCATGTAGGCCGGCTCATCCGGGCTGACATTTACATGAACTTCTTCTTTATTTCCATCCCATACAAGTGAATCTGATGCAAAGGCTCTCTCAATCACTTTTGCCTCAGAGTCTTTAATGATGGTTTCTTTTCTTTCTTCCGGAAGAAGATCATCGATCATAACATAAGAAGCACCGCATTTTAAGGCAGCATAAGAAGCGATAACCATCTGAAGAGAGCGCTCTCCAAGGATAGCAACCGCATCTCCCTGTCCGACGCCCTGTTCCAGGAAGGCGTTGGCTTTAATATTAATAAGATCATTTAATTCCCTATAAGTAAGGCTTGTATCTTTGAAGCTGAGTGCTGTCTGATCCGGATAAGCTTTAACTGCCTTTTCAAAGAGAGAAACGATGGTTTCTTCCTTTGTATCCACTGTTTCGCCGGCAAATTCCTTAAGGATGCAGTCTTTTTCTTTTTGTGATGGCACTTCTATATCACCCAAAGTGATATCTTCTGCACTACACATCACATCCAGCACATTTTCAAGATGCTCCAGCATGCGCTTGGCTGTCTTTTCTTTAAAGAGGTCACTGCAATATTCCAGTTCCACCTCAAAGACCTCGGTCTGCTCCATAATTGCAAAGCTAAGATCAAACTTTGAACCGTGTCTCTTTTCATGACTTCTCTTAAGAAGAGCATCCTTCATATAAACCATATCTTCCGGTGTATCAAAAGCATCTTCATTATTTTGAAGCACGAAAAAAACATCAAAGAGAGGATTGCGGGACAGATCTCTTTCAAGATGAAGTTCTTCTATCAGCTCTTCGAAGGGATATTCCTGATGATCGTAAGCTTCGATACAAAGTGCAGACATCTCATTAAGGAAATCGGACAGAGATTTTTTATCCGATGGATAACCGCGTAAAGCCAGTGTATTGACAAACATACCATAGATTTCTTCTGCATCGCGGTTTGTACGGCCATGGATAGGACTTCCTACCACCACATCATCCGTACCGGCATATTTAGCAAGAAGGATCATGATGGCAGAGAGGAACATCATGTAATCTGTCAATCTGTGGGCTGAGGCAAAACGTCTTAATTTTGCCTTATCTATCAGGCGGAAAACAGAACTTCCCCTCTGGGTATGTTCCTTCGGCCTTGCAAAATCTGTGGGAAGATTTAAAGGGTCCGGGCAATCTTCATACTGTTTAAGCCAATACTCTTTCTGGGAAGAAAGATCCCTTTTTGCCATCCACTCACTGTAATCAGCATAGCTTAAACGCTCCATTTCAACATTTTCATCGTTGTAAAGAGCCACCAGGTCACGCATAAATAAAGTAACGGAACCACCGTCAGACACAATGTGCGGCATATCCAGAAGCAGTTGGTAAACACTTTCATTTTTTACAAGACGGGCCCGAAGCTGAGGAACCTCTGAAAGATCAAAAGCCCGGAAGAAACCATCTTCTGTATCCGACTTTTCCAGAGCCATCTTAGTCTCGTCCACGATTTCCTGAAGAAATTCCTGGTCCTTCATAATGAAACGTGTACGGAAAATGCTTCTCTTAGCAATAATCTCATTAAGGCACTTCTCCAACTTATCAGCATCCAGATCGCCGGTAATATTGTAGACAACGAACATATCATAAGCCACGGATTCTTTATCCATGAGATAATTGAGATACATTCTCTTCTGAGATGATGACATAGGATAATAAGCCTTAACCTCAGCCTTAGGAATCCGGTCTTCTTCTGATTCTTCCTTTGAACCATACTTCTCAATATATTCTGAAAGCTGGCGTACTGTGGGACAGGCGAAAATATCCTGAACCTTCAGTTTGTACTGCAGGCGGTTTTCAATTTCATTAATAAGACGAACAGCCCTTAAGGAATGACCACCGATTTCAAAGAAATTGTCCGTAATTCCCACCTGATCCAGTTCAAGAATGGAGGCAAAAATGGCACACAATTCTCCTTCCAAAGGTGTGGACGGAGCCACATAGGTATTTTCACTTCTGCCTTGGTATTCCGGCAGTGCTTTCTTATCCAGTTTTCCATTGACGGTACGGGGAATGAAATCAATACGGCATACAAAAGCGGGAACCATGTAAAGAGGAAGCCGCTCAGCCACAAAACCCTTGACCCTATTGGCATCAATTTCTTCATCTGTCACCACGTAAGCGCAGATGGCATCTGATGTAGCTGTAATGACACAGTCACGAATGCCATCATACTGACGGATACAGTTATCGATTTCTGCCAGTTCAATACGGAAACCTCTCACCTTTACCTGTTCATCGATACGGCCCAGATATTCTACTTCACCATCTTCATTCAAACGGCAGAGATCACCTGTACGGTACATTCTCTCCCCGGTAAAGGGATTAACCGTAAAGGCCTTCTCATTTATTTCCGGTTTATTCAGGTAACCTCTGGCAATGCTGTCACCGGAAATGCAAAGTTCACCCGGCACATCCACACCGCAGATTTTATTATCTTTTAAAATATAAAGATCTGTATTGAAAATAGCACGGCCTATGGGAATATTATTTCCTTCATTGCCCGTGTATTTATGGCTGGTTGTATTGACTGTATAT
>CAVDGK010000029.1:0-12876 GCA_963607995.1 Oscillospiraceae bacterium
CTGAGTTTAGTGAAGCAGCGGTTCCTTCGAACGAAGTGAGAATGGAACTACCGCTATTTAAGCGGCGGCCTCCTCGAGGTCTTCCTTAGCAGGGGCACAATTGCCTGGTTCTGTCAACTAAAAGAGCGGTTGATGTAAGTCGTTATATGCGACAGAATGGAGATAACTATGCATGACAAATTAACGAGAAGCGATATTGCAAAACTTCAGAAAGAATTAGATGAAAGAAAGCTGGTAACCCGTCCGGCCCTGATCGAGGCTGTCAAGGAAGCCCGTGCCCAGGGAGACCTTTCTGAAAATTTTGAATACCATGCAGCCAGAAAAGAAAAATCACAGAACGACAGCCGTATCGCTTATCTGGAAGATATGATCGCTACAGCTGAAATCCTGGATGATGAAGATACCGGCAAAGACATTGTAGCTTTAAATAAGAAAGTTGATGTTTATTATCCGGAAGATGATGAGACAGAAACCTATAAGATGGTCACTACTATTCGTGGCAACTCCTTAAAAGGCCTTATTTCCATTGATTCCCCCATCGGTGCTGCCATCATGGGACATAAAGTCGGTGATACCGTTCAGGTAAAGATCAGCGATTCTTATACCTGCACAGTTATTATTAAAGCCGTAGGTCCTATCGAAGACGATAGCGACGATGCCATTAAGAGCTTCTAAAAAGAACATACATGCATAAAGATATTGACAAAGTACAAGCTTTGCCGGAATATTGCCGTAAGGCAGAAACTACTAAAAACATTAAAAAGCTTTACCATAAAGGAGACATACGATGATCAAACTTCATGAGGGCGGAAGCTATCTTTTAAACGGTACCACTCTTTCCCAGGAGGCACCGGTATCCAAAGAAGAAGCAAAAAAAGGAACCATGGCTTATGGAATCCTCACATCCCACAATACATCTGGAAATGATGAGCAGCTTCAGATTAAGTTTGATAAGCTGACATCCCACGATATCACTTACGTTGGTATTATCCAGACAGCCAGAGCTTCAGGACTTGAAAAATTCCCCATTCCCTATGTTCTGACCAATTGCCACAACTCACTTTGTGCCGTAGGCGGTACCATCAATGAAGATGACCATATGTTTGGTCTTTCCGCAGCCAGAAAATACGGCGGTATCTATGTTCCGCCTATGCAGGCAGTTATTCACCAGTATGCAAGAGAAATGCTGGCTGAATGCGGCAAGATGATCCTTGGTTCCGACAGCCATACCCGTTATGGTGCTCTGGGTACCATGGCTATGGGTGAAGGCGGTCCGGAGCTGGTTAAGCAGCTTCTTGGCAGAACCTACGATATTAAGAGACCGGACGTGGTTGCTATCTACCTGACAGGTGATGTACCGAAGGGTGTTGGTCCCCAGGACGTTGCTCTGGCCATTATCGGTGCTGTCTTTAAAAATGGCTATGTCAAAAATAAAGTTATGGAATTTGTAGGCCCAGGCGTATCAAAACTTTCAGCTGATTTTCGTATCGGTGTGGATGTTATGACCACAGAAACCACCTGCCTTTCTTCTATCTGGCAGACAGATGAGGAAATCAGAAAGTTCTATGCCATCCATGGCAGGGAAGAAAGCTATAAAGAAATCAAGCCGGCTTCCGTAGCTTACTATGATGGCGTCATCGAGCTTGATCTTTCAAAAATGAAACCCATGATCGCCATGCCTTATCATCCAAGCTGCGTTTATACCATTGATGAGGTTAATGCCAATCCGGCAGATATTCTTCATGAAGTTGAAGAAAGAGCCAAGATTTCCTTTGGTGATAAAGTGGATGTGAATCTTCAGAGCAAGATCAAAAATGGCCGCATTTTAGTGGATCAGGGCATTATTGCCGGCTGCGCAGGCGGCGGTTTTGAAAATATTTGTGATGCCGCTGATATTTTAAGAGGAAAATACATCGGTGCCGATGCCTTTACTTTAAATGTTTATCCGGCTTCCATGCCGGTTTATCTGGAACTGATGAAGAATGGCTCTTTAGCTGATCTGGTTGAATCCGGTGCTGTTGTCAAGACAGCTTTCTGCGGACCTTGCTTTGGTGCAGGCGATACACCGGCTAACAATTCCTTCTCCATCCGTCATTCAACCCGTAACTTCCCCAACCGTGAAGGTTCCAAGGTTCAGAATGGACAGATTTCTTCTGTGGCTCTTATGGATGCCCGTTCCATCGCAGCAACAGCAGCAAATGGCGGTTATCTGACATCAGCATCAGAATTTGATGGCACTTTCCGTAAGCCGTCCTATTTCTTCGATAGCAAGATTTATGCAAACCGTGTATATGACGGTGTTGGAAAGGCTCACCCGGAGGAAGATCTTGTCTTTGGTCCTAATATTAAGGATTGGCCTAAGATGGAAGCTCTTCCGGAAAATATGCTTCTCCGGGTTGTTTCCGAGATTCATGATCCGGTTACCACAACGGATGAACTGATTCCTTCAGGCGAGACATCAAGTTATCGTTCAAATCCGTTGGCTCTGGCTGAATTTGCTTTATCCCGTAAGGATCCGGCATACGTCGGCGAGGCTAAGAAGGTTCAGACCGTTGAAAAGAAGAGAGTTGAAAAGTTGGAAGCAGGCGGCGATTTCTGCGAGAATTGCATTTCCGGTGATTTTGCTGAAATGAAGGCTGCACTGAAGGCTGTCTTTGCAAAAGACAGCTCTGCAACTGTTAAAAATACTGGTATCGGTTCCACTATCTTCGCTGTGAAGCCTGGTGATGGTTCTGCCCGTGAACAGGCTGCGTCCTGCCAGAAGGTTCTTGGCGGCTGGGCTAATGTAGCCAATGAATATGCAACGAAGCGTTACCGTTCTAACCTGATCAACTGGGGTATGCTGCCGCTTCTTATTGAAGCAGGTGACCTGCCTTTTGCAAAGGGTGATTTCATCTATCTGCCGGGTATCCGTGCAGCTGTAGAAGAAAAGAAACCTGAAATTGAGGCTTATGCCGTTAAAGCAGACGGCATGACCGCCTTTAAGATGACATTAGGTGACCTGACAGATGATGAAAGAGAGATTATTCTGGATGGCTGCCTGATCAATTATTATCGTAATCATTAAGCATGAAAAAATTAGTCAGAGTCATTGTTTTCCTGGCGGTTTTTGCCCTGGGAGTAGTCGTTGTTTCTAATTTAATTAAACAGGATGAAATTAAAACAGCGTCGGATCTTGAGGACCCGACGCTTCCTGTCATGTATCTGGATTTTGATGGCGTCAAGGCGGACTGCCTTTATGGCTACAAGGAAGAAATCGATACGACATCTTTCCGGGATGCCCTGATTCCCGTCAATACAGACCGGGAGATTTCCATTTCCTATAAAGCCTATGATAATGAAATTCGTTCCGTTTCTTATGAAGTAACAGCACCGGATTCCGGCGAGGTGGTGGGAAATGCCCAGATTGGCAATTTCAAGGAAGATGGGGAATATATGACGGCTACATTTACCTTGAATACGTCTTTCCTGATGAATCGAGAATATCCCATCTGTTTCACTCTGGAGACGGCTTCCGGAAATATTTATTATTATGCCAGGATCATTCAGCGGAGCGTTGATCATGCTGCCGATTATGTTCAGTTCGTCAACAATTTCTACGAAACCTGTCTGAATAAAGAAGCGGCTTCTTCCCTGACGGTTTACCTGGAGAGCGATGAGAGCTCTACAACGAAAAACTTTAATGATGTATCTTTAACATCGACCTTTGATCAGGTGACATGGGAAAATCTTTCTCCTTCTATTCTGCGGAAAGGAACTCCTACCATTAAGGAAATCAATGATAATACCTGTTCCCTGACCAATGAATATCTCTTAAGTGCCATTAATGATGAAGGCAAGACGGAGATTTACCGGGTTAAAGAGTTCTACCGTCTTCGCTATACGTCCTCCCGTATGCGGGTCCTTGATTTTAACCGCACGACTACAGAGGCTTTTGAACCGAATAGCAGTGATTTCATGACGGCCACGGGGCTGACACTGGGAGTATCTTCCACGGATATTGAATATGTATCAGATTCTGAAGCTAAGGTGGTGGGTTTTGTCCAGAATGGCACCCTCTGGCAGTATAACGATACGAAGGAAAAACTGACCCGGGTCTTCTCCTTCCGTGATGACACGATCGCGGGCGATGAGCGGTATGATCACGATGATTACGGTATCAAGATCATTCGCGTAAATAGTGATGGAGACATGGATTTCATTGTTTATGGTTACATGAACCGGGGCGAATATGAGGGCCGCCAAGGCATTCTCATCTGCCATTATCAGGGACAGAACGGCGTGATTGAGTTGCAGACCTTTATTCCGGATGACCGTTCACCTGAGTATATAGCTAATGATTTGGAACACCTTAATTATATTAATGAGGACAATGTTTATTATGCTTACATTGCCGGCAGTGTTTATAAAGTTGATCTGACGGAAAAGACTTATGAGGTGGTAGTCAGCAACACTGAACCGGACTGCTTCGTCTCTTCTGAAGACAATACCATCATTGCCTGGATGGATGAGATGGAGAGTAATGCCTCCACGCATATCACTATCCTGAATACAAAGACCGGGGAAAGCCGGCAGATTGAAGCTCAGGATGGTACTTATCTTAAGGCACTTGGTTTTATTAACGATGATTTTATTTATGGCATTGCCAATATTGCGGATCTTCAGCAGGATACCACCGGCGATCTGATCTTTGCCATGAAGAAGCTTGTCATTGAGGAATTTGATGGCACTGAGGTTCTGACATATGAAAAGGACGGGATGTACGTTACTGATGTGACCATTGAAAACGGACTCATCGACATGACCCGAGTAACGAAGAATGAAAATGGTGTCTATACTTCCACGACGACGGATAACATTCTGAATAATCAGGAGACTTCTTCCAAGAATGTCAGCGTGTCCACATCCAGCAATTCCCGTCAGGGTAAGGTGGTAATTCTGAATTTGCCATCCACTGTCAGCAATATGAAACCGCTTGTTTCTACATCTTCTTTTAGTCATGAGGCGACTGTTGCGGACCTGAATCTTGAACATGTAGAGTCTGAAAGCACACTTTATTATGTATACGCCAAGGGTTCTCTTATTGAGACAACCACCGATGCACAGAAAGCTGTGGCAGATGCAGATGAAAATACAGGTGTTGCCCTAAATGCAGATGGTCAGTATATTTTCGAAAGGGGAAATAAGTCTGACGAAAATGAGATACAAAATGATCAGATTCCGGAGGCTTTCAAATCCGGCAGTATGAATGTGGAAGAACTGCAGGAAGCAATCGGAGATGAGGGAACGGTGATTGATTTGTCGGGGTGCTCCCTGGAAGAGGTGCTTTACCAGGTAAGCCTTGGTCGTCCTGTGCTGGCCCGGAAGGCGGATGGCAGTACGGCTCTCATTGTCGGGTACAATAATTACAATACACGGCTTTACAATTTTGAGACCGGTGAGCATTACTGGTTCGGAATTAATGACAGTACAAATGAATTTGCATCCGGCGGCAACGTCTTTATCACCTACGTGCCAAAGGAGAAGACAATCAAATAAGGTGGAATAAAAAGAAAATGAGGAACAGCCTAGAGCTGTTCCTCGTTTTCTTTTATATACACTCTGATATCGTGCGTCTCGACAATTTTGAAACACAGAGCTGGGCCTATGCACCCCGGCTAAGGCTAGCTCGTGCGTTTATTTATTCTTATTCTTCCGGGCTGGAGACGCTGACGATATGGTCATACCAAACGCCTTTTTTGCCGAGCAGAGCACAGTTGAAGTCTGTATCAAGGGCTTCTACCGGAATATCGAAGCAGTTGACGACCTCGTCTTCAGAACCGTCAGTATATTCAATCGTTGTGGTGGTGGGCTCAATGAGTTCAGCACCTTCCTTCTGGGCGTCTTCAGCTGTTCCAAGGTAGAGGTTGACAATGTTCTGGGAAAGCAGGGTGATGTGAACTGTCATCTTGCCATCTTTAACAGTCAGTGTGCTCTTTCCATTATTATATTCTTCATTTGTTTTGAACATAGAGCTGTCGGTATTGAAATCAACATCGTATGTACCATCGGGAAGAGGCGCTTCAGTGACGGAACTTTCAGCTTCAGATACTTCAGAAGATTCTGCTTCAGATGAAGACTCAGCAGAGCTTTCATCTGTGGAGCTTTCTTCAGAAGATTCTGTGAATTCTGAAGATGATTCAGAGGAGCTGGTGCTTTCAGAAGAACTGCTTCCGCAGGCCGTAAAGGTGCTGATGGTCAGCATACCGGTTAATAAGAGTACAAGTGCTTTTTTCATGATAAATCCTTCCTTATAAAATAAATTGTCCGCCTAAAGGCGGGATTAAAACCAATATCTCATAAAATAATAGCGCTGTCCGATGTTTTTAAATAGAAATTACAATTGGAAAAGGGGACGCTCAAACATTTTAATGTTAAAGATCTGAAAAAACAAGACAGACTTACGGTGTTATGCGCAAGTCCGTCCTGAAAATTTTTACTATTTTATAAAGTTTGTAGATTAACCTGCGATAGCAGCTGCTGTATGCTCTACATAGAGATTTTCGATAGATTCGATACGGCCAAGACCTGCGATCTGGCAGTCAACGCTTTCAAAAGCACCTGAAGCTTCGAACATGCTCTTCCAGGAGTCATCATCATCACCAGCCATATCGTTGTTTGCATGATCACCAGCAACAACCATAAGGGGACGAAGGATAACCTTTGTATAGCCGGCAGCTTTGATGGATTCGATAACATTCTCGCAAGCTGTTTCTTCCGGTTCACCTTCTACAGTACCAATGAAGACATTGTCATAACCAAGTGTTTCCATCTGTGTCTGCATCTGGCTGTAAGAAATCTTAGCTGTGTGAGATGTACCATGACCCATGAATACAAATGCAACACCATCTTCTTTAGCAGCTTCCAGTGTATCGTAATCAGATTCAGAAACAGCCTCAGCTGTAATAGCTTCAGCTACAGCAGCCTTGTCATCGTTGATAGCAGTTGCATCTTCACCAACTTCACCAAGAAGCGGTTCAGCGATGGAAACGGATTCAAACTTATCAGCATAAGAATCAATACTTTCCTTCATTTCATCATATTCAGCACCATGCATCAGATGGGTCGGCTGAACAACCAGGTTCTTTACGCCATTGGCAACGGCACGGTCAAGGGCCTGTTCAACGTTATCAATCTTTTCGTCATCACGAGCCTGGATGTGGTTGATGATGATCTGAGCAGTGAAAGCTCTGCGAACTGACCAATCCGGGTTAGCTTCCTGGATAGCTTTTTCGATACCGCCAATATCCTCAGCACGGCTGTCGTTGAAGCTTGTACCGAAGCTGACAACCAGGATTTCATTATCACCGATATCATCTGCATTAAGGGGATCATCTTTGGAAGCATCACCTGTATCACGGCCAAAGTAATCCGGATCAGCATTTTCGCCGGAAACAAGTTCCTTCTGAGCATCTGTCAGAGCATCCCATGCTTCCTTAGCAGCTGTACACTGTGCATCTGTTTCATCTGTTCTTGTCTGAACATAGATGGCATCGATGAGGTCAGCAACTTCATCAGCTTTAGCCTGATCGTCATCAGCTGTTTCCTCGGAAGAAGTTTCTGAAGATTCGCTTTCTTCGCTGGAAGCCTCAGAAGAAGCTTCAGATGAAGACTCTGTTGATGTGGATGATGAGCTTCCGCAGGCTGTGAACAGTGAAGCTGTAACAGTGCAGGCAAGCAGAACTGTAAGTACTTTCTTTTTCATTTTTATACCTTCCTTTTATACTCGCTTTCCCATGGTTTTGAACCAACAAAAAAACCGCACACAGGGTGCGGTCATTCCTTCAAACAATAATTTCTTCGGAAAGCATAAAAAGATTCATCATTTGACTGGAATAAGATCCGTGGACCGCAGACCTTTCATTCATGGCAACCAAATATCTATTGGTTACCCGGCATACAGGCAGGTCTCCTGACTTCCATCATCACATTTTCTCTCTTCCCGTTTCCAGTGACTATGAGAAAATGCTCCGTAACACAGTGACGGCATCGTTTCGGATTCTCACCGAATTCCCTTTTCATCTGTCAAAATGACAGACACCTGTATACATTAAATTTGCTTTTTCTTTGTTAAGTTCTCTGTCATTCTAAAACCGAAGATTTTATGTGTCAAGATATTGACGAAAATTAGAACAGTATTTTAACGAACTGAGGCTGTATTCTCCTGAATTGTCTTTTAATTTAGAAAATAATATGCTGACGAATCCCTTAACTATGCTAAAATGATGAACGGGAAAAGCAAAAGTCAAAGGAATGACTTAAAATATCCGCCATTTTGCGCGGAAATGTATTTAGGAGAAAAACATAATGGAAAAAATGGTTACTGTACGGGAACTGTTTAAAAATACAGATTCCTATATCGACAAGGAAGTGACAGTAGGAGGCTGGGTACGTTCTGTCCGTGGCTCCAAGAACTTTGGGTTCATCGTTCTTCATGATGGTACTTTCTTTGAAACTCTTCAGGTAGTCTTCCATGATACCATGTCAAATTTTGCAGAGATCAGCCATTTAAATGTTGGCTCTGCTATTATCGTTAAGGGAACTTTGGTGGCTACACCGGATGCCAAGCAGAAATTTGAAGTTCAGGCTGAAACGGTGGAAGTGGAAGGTCCTTCAACACCGGATTATCCGCTTCAGAAGAAGAGGATGAACCTGGAAACCCTGCGGACCATGACACATCTTCGTCCCCGGACCAATACGTTCCAGGCTGTTTTCCGTGTTCGCTCCCTGATCGCGTATGCCATTCATAAATTCTTCCAGGAGAGAGATTTCGTCTATGTTCATACACCGCTTATTACAGGAAGTGATGCGGAAGGTGCCGGCGAAATGTTCCAGGTTACCACTTTAGACCTTAATAATCTGCCGCTGACTGAGGATGGCAAGATTGATTATTCTCAGGATTTCTTTAAAAAGAGCACAAATCTGACAGTTTCCGGTCAGCTGAATGGTGAGACCTTTGCACAGGCCTTCCGTAATATTTATACCTTTGGTCCTACTTTCCGTGCTGAAAATTCCAATACAGCCCGTCATGCAGCTGAATTCTGGATGATCGAGCCGGAGATTGCTTTCGCAGATCTGGAAGATGATATGGAACTGGCTGAGAGCATGCTGAAATACATCATCAGCTACGTTCTTGAAAATGCTCCGGAGGAAATGAACTTCTTCAATCAGTTTATTGATAAGGGCCTTTTGGAGAGACTTAATGGCATTCTTAAATCTGAATTTGCCCGGGTTACCTATACCGAAGCTGTGGAACTTCTTGAAAAGGCAGATAAGAAATTTGATTATCCGGTTAAATGGGGCGTTGACCTGCAGACGGAGCATGAGAGATATCTGACAGAGGAAATCTTTAAGAGACCGGTATTTGTTACGGATTATCCGAAGGAAATCAAGGCCTTCTATATGAAGATGAATCCGGATAATAAGACGGTGGCAGCTGTGGACTGTCTGGTGCCGGGCATTGGTGAAATCATTGGCGGTTCTCAGAGAGAAGATGATTACGATAAGCTGGTGGCCCGTATGGATGAGCTTGGCCTTAAGAAAGAAGATTATGCTTTCTATCTGGATCTTCGTCGTTTCGGTACCACACGCCATGCAGGATTCGGTCTGGGCTTTGAGAGATGCGTTATGTATCTGACAGGTATGTCTAATATCCGTGACGTTCTGCCCTTCCCCCGTACCACAGGTACCTGCGAGCTGTAAAGATAACACAATAGATAATAAATCCATTCATAATTTGGCAAACATACATTTATCGAATGTATGTTTGCTTTTTCTTTTTTATGTTATGATAACAGGGTCGAAAGTCTAAAACTTCGATGCAAGCTTGATGACAGGAGTAAGCAGGGACAGCAATCCGGGTATCATTGGGGCAGAAACTTTTGCCGCCAATATCATGTTATATGACTCACGATTAAACCAAGGGTTCATTTTATTTGACCATTAAGGAAATGTAAAATGTTATCAGAGACAAAGATCTTGGTTTTTGATGAGAGAGTGTGCTTTTTGCAGGCTTGGAGTATTTAGTTCTAAAACTTATTGTATAAGGGGTATTTATTATATGTTTGATCATGAAAATCTGATTTTAATTCTGCTGGCAGCTATTTTGGTGCTTCTTGCGGCTACTTTGATCCTTGTCATGACTTCGGGGCATCGGAAAGATGGTCGTGGAATGAAGGAAGATCTGGCCCGTCTTGGTGAAAAAATGGATGGCTCATCCCGCAATTCCCAAAGCCAGATGGCAGCCCTGCGGCAGGAAATGAATGAGGCCTGGAGAGGTGGCATGCAGGCTCAGTCTAAGGAACTGGCAAGAATGTCAGACCGCCAGTCCATTGCCCTGCAGGAAATGGCAGAAAAGCAGACGGAACGTATGACTTCCCTTGAAAAACAGCAGTATCGCGTGATGCAGGATATTTTGCGGGAAAATGCGTCCCAGAAGGAAGCTATCATTAAGACTTTGGTGGATTCTATTGATAAACTTCAGAATTCAAATGAGGAAAGGTTAAGAGATATTCAGGGTGTGGTTGACCAGAAGCTGGACAAGACTTTAAATGAACGCCTTGATGCCAATTTTGCCCAGGTGACAGAGCAGCTTGGCAATCTTTATAAGAGCCTTGGAGAACTTAAGGATTTATCCGGCGGTGTGGCAGATCTTAACCGGACTCTTTCTAATGTAAAGACCCGGGGAAGCTGGGGAGAAATGCAGCTGGAACGCATTCTTAATGAGACTATGTCAAAGAGTCAGTATGATATGAATGTGGCCACGAAACGAAACTCCAATGACCGGGTGGAATTTGCTGTAAAATTTCCGTCTCAGGAAATCGAAGGGGAATGGGTTTACCTGCCTATTGATGCCAAATTCCCTTCGGATATTTACAACAAGATTGCAGATGCAGCAGCTTTAGGGGATAAAGGCGCTTTGGATACGGCTGTGGGTGAGCTTAAAAACAGGATTCGTCAGGAAGCTTCAACTATTGCCGGCAAATATCTGGATCCGCCACGCACTACCAATTATGCATTTATGTATTTGCCTACTGAGGGACTTTATTCAGAGGTTCTCCGTATAGACGGACTTTCAGAGGAATGTCAGAAAAAAGGCGTTATTATTACCGGCCCTACCACTATTACGGCGGTGCTTAACAGTCTCCAGGTAGGTTTCCGCAACCTGACTTTGTCGAAGAAGAGCCTGGAAGTCATGAAACTTCTGGAAGCGGTTAAAGGTCAGATGAAACATTTGGATGATGCCGTTCAGAAGACTCAGAAAAAGCTTAATGATGCCGTTGGCCTGACAGATGATTTGAAGAAGCGCACCGGCAGGCTCAGCAGCCGCATGCGGAATATCGGTGAAATGGAGATGGAAGAGTCAGACCGTCTTCTTGGCATGAATGAAACATTAATGGAAATGACAACGGAAGAGGAAGACTAATGTCACTTAAATTTATCTTAGGAAGCGCAGGATCCGGAAAAACATACAGAGTTTTGAATGAAATTTTAAGACAGGCTAAAGAGGCGCCAAATAAAAACTTTCTGGTAATTGTGCCGGAGCAGTTTTCCATGCAGACACAGGATATTTTAACAGCTATGCATCCCAGCGGAACGATTCTGAATGTGGATGTCCTTTCCTTTAACCGATTGGCTTATCGCGTTTTTGAAGAACTGGGATTTAAAAAGAGAAAGCTTCTTGAGGATACGGGTAAAAGTTTTGTTCTTCAGAAAATAGCACTGGATCATGAAAATGATCTGGAGGCTTTTGGCATGCGCCTTCGAAAGCCGGGAAATATTGAGGAATTAAAATCGGTTATTTCCGAGCTTATGCAATATGATATTTCTCCGAACCAACTGTCTGATTTGGCAGGAGAAGGAAATACGGATTATCTGGGCTTAAAACTTAGGGATATAGGTCTTATATATCAGGATTTCAAGGATTATCTTGAAGGTGATTTTATGGTGGCTGAGGAAGTGCCGGATATTCTCTGCAATCTGGCAGAGAAGTCTCATATTCTTAAGGATGCTGTCATTGCCTTTGATGGATTTACAGGATTTACCCCTATCCAGATGAAACTCCTGGGTCGTCTGCTGCCTATGACAAAGGAAATTCTGGTGACGGCCGATATGGATTCTTCTATTGCAAATCCCTTGATTCGTCTGCCGGAAGACAGTCTCTTTTCTATGAGCTCGGAAATGATCTGTACTTTAAAGGATCTGGCAAAAGAAAGTGGTACGCCTATTGAAGAAATAGAGCGTCTTGATGATCATTCGTTAGAGGGACGTTTCAAATCATCGGAATCCCTTAATTTCCTTGAGCAGAATATTTTCAGAAAAAGACATGACAGCTGGAGTGAAAAAGCGGATGTGGAAATCCGTGAATATCCGGATGCACGGACGGAGGCTTCGTCTTGTGCTTTAGCTATTGCACGGCTTGTGCGGGAGAAAGGACTTCGCTATCGGGATATCGCCATTTTGACGGGAGACCTTGAATCATACGGAATTGCTTTAAAACGTTCTTTTGAGGAAGAAGGCATACCGGCTTTTATTGATGAAAAAAGGTCGCTTTTACATAATCCATTTGTGGAATATATGCGAGCGGCTCTGGCTGCCTGTACAGATGGCTACAGCTATGACAGTGTATTCCGCCTCTTAAAAAGCGGCATGACGGATATAGCCATGGATGATGTCAATCGTATGGAAAATTATGTCCTGGCTTTTAATATCAACAGCAAAAAACGCTGGAGAGAATCCTGGACGAAGATGACACAGGAAATGAGCCAAAGACCTGCCATTGCCTGGGAAATGGAAAAATTAAACGAAAACCGTGAGAGACTTTGCGCCATTCTGGAT
>CAVDGK010000030.1:0-12733 GCA_963607995.1 Oscillospiraceae bacterium
GCCAGATCAGCTGATACGTTGGGGATCAGACGGGTTGCAAGGACCTTTGCTGGTAACGGATCTCTTTTCATGATTAAATCCTCCTAAATAATTATCTTCTCAATTATAACTTAAGTTCAGTACCACTGACTTTGCGTTCAAGCATGATCTTGATGATTTCAGCGATATGGGCACCGGCTTCAGCAGGAACTGTACCGGCACTATGGATATTGGAAAGAACGGTACGTCTTGCCTCCGGCATACCAACCGTTGCCTTATAAGCAATATAGGCTGACATGGAAGTTGCGGTAATAAGACCCGGTCTTTCACCGATCAGTGTACAAACAACATCGCAGCCTGTAATCTCACTGACTTCATCTTCAACAGCTACACGGCCATACTTAACAAAGAACGGTGTGCCATAATCAATTTTGTAACTGTCAAGACCCTGAAGAATAGCCGGAAGAAGATCGCCGATATTTGCAGCTACAGCAGCTGATGAAAGGCCATCGGCTACGTAGATCTGAACGGTAGGGTTCTTCTTGCATTTTTCTTTAATTGTCTCAACAGCTTCCGGAGAAAGCTTACGTCCAAGATCCGGACGGGTCAGATAAGTATCTTTGCTGTCGCACTGTGTCTGTACGATGAAAAGACCCTGATCTTTAACAAAATCCTCATCTACGTCATTGAAAACGGCATCCTGTGCGGCTGAATGTGCAGCGCGGAACTCAAGCTGAGGAAGAGTTTTATAACGGGCACCAGCCTTACCGATACCAAGACGGCAGGGAGCCAGATATTTCTGCTCAGCATATAAGTCTTTATTTTTAGGATCTTCTACCAGATACTGGGTACGGATATCAATTTTGGTAATATCCTCCAGGCATCCTTCCTCCACAACTGAAGGTTCAAGTGCAACGCCCTTCTTGGGGATTTTAAGGCTGATTCCCTCACCAGATACGGCTGATGCGGTATTAACTGTTGCAGCACTATTTTCTGCTGTTTTGTCTGAAGCTGCAGCTGATACGGAGGATCCGTTCATTTCCTGCAGAACCTGTTCAATAATAGCTTTTAAATCTTTTGCTTCCATGAATCTTTCCTCCTTTCTTATCTGCTCATAAAGACAGATGCATCACCTGCCAGCTTGGTTAACTTGCCATTTTCTGAGAAGCCCATCTTCTCCAGCCACATATCAAATTCCTTGATAGGACGAAGACCGAAGACTTCACGGAGAGCTGCTGCTTCATGGAAACCGGTGCACTGATACATCAGCATACAGTCATCACCTTCCGGAACGCCCATGATATAGTTGCATCCTGCAGCCACAAGAAGAGTTGCCAGATTTTCGATATCATTCTGATCGGCCTTCATATGGTTGGTGTAGCAGGCATCGCATCCCATCGGAACGCCAGTCAGCTTGCCCATGAAATGATCTTCAAGACCGGCTCTTGTAACCTGCTTTGAATCGTAAAGATATTCAGGTCCGATGAAACCAACAACAGTATTAACAAGGAAGGGCTGATAACGTTTTGCAAAACCATAGCATCTTGCTTCCATAGTAACCTGATCCCATCCGTTATGAGCATCAGATGAAAGCTCAGAACCCTGACCTGTTTCAAAATACATAACATTAGGTCCAGTAGCTGTCGAGTTGGTCAGCATAGTCTGACGACCTTCTTCAAGCATCTCAGCTGTTAAACCGAAAGCTTCATTACCTTTCTGAGAACCGGCAATAGACTGGAACATCAGATCAAGAGGTGCTCCAAAACGCTTAGCTGCTTCTGTCTGGGTCGTAACATGAGCCAGAACGCAGATCTGTGTCGGAACTTCCCATTTATTTTTAAATTCATCAAACATCTTCAGAATACGGGCAACGCTCTCAACAGAGTCATCAACCGGATTAAGACCGATAACGGCATCACCGCATCCAAGCGATAAACCTTCCATAACGGAAGCCAGGATTCCCTTAGGATCATCGGTTGTATGGTTGGGCTGCAGACGGGATGAGAATGTTCCCGGCAGACCGATGGTTGTATTGCAATGAGCTGATACGCGCATTTTCTTTGCAGCGTAGATCAGGTCAAGATTACTCATAAGTTTGCAGACAGCGGCAACGATTTCAGACGTAATGCCTCTGGATGCACGACGAATCATTTCAGTTGTAGTGCTTTCCGACAGAAGCCATTCACGGAACTCTGCTACTGTCCAGTTCTTCATAGAATTGAAAATCTGTTCATTGACGTCATCCTGAATAATTCTTGTAACTTCATCTTCCTCATAAGGAACAGCCGGATTATTTCTGATATCATTCAATGTCAGGTTGGAAAGAACAAATTTTGCAGCGACTCTTTCCTCTGCTGTTTCTGCAGCGATGCCGGCAAGCTTATCGCCTGATTTTTCTTCATTTGCCTTAGCCATGACTTCTCTTACGGATTTAAATTCGTAAACATGACCAAAAAGCTGAGTCTTTAAAATCATCCAATCACCTCTCTTTAAGTATTAAATACAAGTGTTTTGTTGACTACAGGAAGGACCTGTCCTCCTACAAGTGGTTCCCCAATGTCAAGATAATCTCCGCTTGATGTATGAATCCGGTCAATACAGATAATGGGTTTTTCGTGGTGTAGTTTGACTTCCAAAGCATTTCCCAGCACCTTGCCAATATCATTTTCCACCACAACGATCAGCGGATACTCACTTTCAATCACCTCCCTGGCTCCTTCAATGATCGCATCTGCAAGTTCCTGAATCTCCTTAAAACCGGTTCTCTTTTTTCCAAGAAAAGCCACTGCGATCTGTTCCATTTTTCCATCAGAACGGAAAAGAGGAATCTGACTTTTAATGGATTCTTTGAACGAGTCCAGCGTTTCCTCGTCCTCAGGTGTAACCTTAAGCACCGGAATATTTTTTATAGGCAAAAGTGATTTATCATAGCGGATCGTACTGCCGCTGACATCCGTTGCATGGGTACCGGCCCCTACAACTGTTGCACGAATTGTTTCCTTTGCCTTATAAAGAATCAGTTTTGAAAGTTCCTTGTGATTACGGACTGCTCTTCCAAGAAGAACACCTACATCACCATAACGGAAGGGATCTGAATCGTCTGCATTGTAAATGCAGTCTGCCACACCACCTGAGTAAGTAAGAGCCACGATCTTTGGTTCCGGCGGCAGCATCTTGCCATCGTTAGTATACAAGCTTCTGTGTTCATCATCGGCCGGCATAAGATAAAGCGACTTAGCCAGCTGATCTGCCATAAGACAGCAAAGCTCGTATAACTTATGTTCATCAGCCCGGTCGCCAACATTAATGGAAAGACCATGATCTTTGGCCAGTTTCTGGGTTTTATGGAAAATGTATGAAATCTTTCCATCCTGAATCTTCACCAGACGACCGCCGATATCCAGACAGCAGACACCCCGAAGGGTACCTTTTTGATAAATGGCAATATTGCTTGTACCACCGCCAATATCCAGGTTTGCTACTACGGTACGGTTCTCCTCCGAAAGAACATCGGCTCCCGCACCTCTTGCTGCCAATACGGACTCCAGATCCGGCCCGGCTGTTGCCACCACGAAGTCACCGGCAAAATGTGACAAAGCCTCCAGCACCTCATTGGCATTTTTCTTTCTGGCCGTCTCACCGGTAATGATCACCGCACCTGTTGATAAATCTTCCGGTTTCATACCGGCATCCTTATATTCGCGGCTCACAATGTCTTTTACGGCTTTGGCATCAATTTCCGTTGAAGACAAAAGGGGTGTAAAATAAATCTTGCTTCGATAAATAACCTCTTTATCGACAATAGATACCCTGGGCACGTTGTAACTCCCTGCCACATTTTCTACAACAATCCGACTGAATACCAGCTGGGTTGTAGATGTACCGATATCAATGCCGATACTTTTTATTTCCTGTTTCATTTAAGCCTCCTGATCTGCCTGCACAGACTATGCTGACTCCTACAGGATATGCAGATCTTTAACCAGCTTTTCAACACCTTCTCCGGTATAGGCGCTGGTTACATAAATGTCACCGGCACCGGCAGCCTTCAGATATTTCTTAGCCTGCTCAATCTGTTTCTCATCAGCCAGGTCTGCCTTTGTCACCACTCCGATACATGGCTTCGAGAACATGCTCTTAAACTGCGGCGGAAACATGGTTTCCCGGTCTGTTGCATCCTGTACAAAAAGAATAATGTCCGCATCGACTGCCGTAACGGTCAGTGTGCCTCTAAGACGGGGCCGTTCGAAATATTCTCCCGGCGTATCGATCATATTTTTATTGATAATATGAACCGTTTGCGTCTTGTAATACTTTAATTCTTCATTATTGATTTTTTGACAAAGGGTCGTTTTTCCGGCGGTGGATTTACCCACCAGCATAAAACGAATTTCCTTGTCTTCTGCAGCTTCCTTATTTTTTTCCATTTTCTGATCCTGTCTTATTTATTTTAACCGTATCAGGTCTTGGTAATAGGTGCTGCTGCAAAGCCCATTCTGTCGCAAAGAACAGCCATAACATCCCGCAGGGCAACTTCTACCGCTGCTACATCTCCAAGGATGATCAGGGAACCGTTAAATCGGTCAACGAAACCAATCTTAATATCGGCTGCCTTGCTGGCAACATCGGCTGCGATCATAGCTGCCTCACTGGGCGTGATGGTCATAATGCCGATGGCACCTTCACCATCAATAAGCCCCATCTTTGTGTATAAATCCGGATCCGGGCTTGCAATAACGTGAGCCAGTGTCACCTGTTTGCCAGGGACAAACTCCTGTATAATTCGTTCCTTATTTTCGTTATCAGACATCTTTCATCTCCATCTTAAGACTTTACGTTTTCTTTTAAATATTAGGGAAGTTTCCCTGTAAATGCCTTCCGATAGACTTCTTTGATATCTTCAATCGTAACCGGCTGGGGATTTGCTGCTGTGCAGGTATCTGCCAATGCTGCCTCTGCCATAGCATCAAGTTCTTCCTCAAAAAGTTCCCGGCTGACACCGGCGGCTTCAATAGTGGACGGCATATTCATCTTCTTAATGAAGCTTCTGGCTGTACGAATCAGATTCAAAGCACTCTGACGCACGCTGCTAGTATCAAGTTCAAGGACTCTCGAGATTTCCGCATAACGTTTTGCCGTAGGTGTCAGACTTTCGCTGCATCCGGCATTAAAGCTCATAACATACGGAAGAAGGATGCCATTGGCTCTTCCATGAGGAATATGGAAACGGGCTCCCATAGCATGTGCCATACCATGATTCAAACCAAGGCCTGCATTAGAAAAAGCAATACCGGCAAGGCAGGATGCATTATGCATAGCCTGACGGGCTTCCATATCAGTAGGATTCTTGTATGCAGTCAGAAGATTGTCATAAACAAGTCTCAAAGCCTTGTCTGCACAGGCATCGGTAAAATCGTTTCTTCCTGTTGCAACAGCTGCTTCAACGGCATGTGTGAAAACATCAATACCGGTATCTGCTGTCGTTCTTGGCGGAGCACTGACAACAAGCTGGGCATCAAGAATGGCGATATCTGGCAGAAGATTTTCATCAACCAAAGGATATTTAACACCCTTAGTTTTATCCGTGATAACGGCAAACTTGGTCACCTCAGATCCAGTTCCGCTGGTGGTTGGAATGGCAACAAACTCGATTTTTCTACCCATATCACCGGTTTTCTGAGCGATAAAGACAATAGCCTTTGCTGCATCAATGGCTGCACCGCCTCCCATAACGATCACCGTATCCGGCATGCATTCAAGAAGAGCCGAAATTCCGCCCGTCAGCATACTGATATCCGGTTCTCCGGCTATATCAGAAAACAGGGCATAATCCACATTTGCTGCCTTCAGTTTGTCCGTGACATAAGAAATTTTTCCACTTGATGCCATAAAGCTGTCCGTTACAACGAAAGCTTTCTTTACACCAGAAAGAATACTTCCAAGGCTGTCACCCATAAGAATTCTGGTTTTTACTCCAAACTGTTCCATTTCTTCTCCTTTCTTTAATTCTAGTTGTGTAAAAATGACGCAATCGCCAGCTGATAGGCCGGAAGTCCTTCTTTTTCCCATAAAAGCGGCATTTGAAGAAGTTCATCCGCGATTCGTCCCAGATCAAAGCCAAGTCCTGAATACGAATAACGCATCTTCTCCGGGTAACGGCACTCTTTTCCCTCTGCTCTCTGGCATGGTGAGCAAAGGGTGCAGCCACCGGCCATGATGGTTTTTGATCCCGGAAAGATTTCTTCCAGGGAAAGCAATGCATACAGCATCTGCCTCTTGGCCTTTTCATAAGTCTTTCGCCTAAGTTCTTCAGCTTTCTCAGGGGACTTCTTTGATTCAGCTAAAACTGCCTCATCATACATAACCTTTAGACCAATAATCTGAACAAATTTATAGGGTGCAGCCAGTTTCCTGGCTGAGATCATGTCCGGTGGACAGGCCCAGTTTTTTCCATACTGAGGACACTGACTGCATAAAGGAATAAATTCCTCCGGACGGCAATATTTTTCAAGCCATTCGCTGACTGTCAGTGTTTTCACCTTTACTTCAACATGATACATATCTACCACCATTTAAAACATAAACGTCTCAGAATTGTTCAGCTTAGTCTTCCTCATCATAACATCTACATATAATATGGTCAACGAAAAAATGTACAATAGCGACAAGTTATACATTGTTAAAATTGTAAACATTGTCTATTTTTTCACCATTTTTAGCGTGTTTGCAAGGTTTATCGGCATTTTTCTCATTTTACCTACTGCTATTTTTTCGCACAAATACTAATACAATCTATTGTTTTTATCTTTAAAAAATAGTTTTCATCAATATCAAACGTTCGTAATCTGTTATCTTGTCATATACATAAAAAAGGAAACCAGATGTTAACTGATTTCCTTTTACATAAGTTTTGTCCTTTTCAATGATCCGTCGTCAAATTAATTTTCGCATGACGCTAAGCGGTTGCCATTTTCAATTTCTATTTTTCCGGCTGCTTTTTTTCCCTTTAAAGAGATAAATGCCCATAATCACTGTCAAAACTATGCAGACAAGATAGAACCAAAGTCCGAAGAACTCGGAATTTCCAAAGAAATACTCAACCAGAGTGGAATAAAAATTATTGGCCATATGAGCCAGCACCGGCACCCAGAAATTACCTGTTTTTTCATAATAGATTGCCAGGAAGAGACCTAATACAAAAGCAAAGATCCCCTGAACAAAATTCATATGAAAAAGACCGAACATAGCCGCCGATAATATGACAGCCACTTTGACATTGCAATAATCTCTGATTCGTCTGTAAGTCAGCAGACGGAATACCATTTCCTCAACAAGCGGGCCAAATATACAGACTTCCAGGATCTGGATCCAAAGTGCCGGCGATGAGATAGCCTCCTGAGCACTCTGATAAGCCGTATCCACAGCTGTGATCTGAGCTATATCAATCAAAAAAGAAGTTGCCTGAGCCATAAGCAGAAAGAAAATAATATACTTAACCGTCAGTACAGGCAGATTAATATCACGTTCCTTCGATGGCTTAAGTATCCCCTGTGGAATGGGTCTTACCTGGCGTCTTGCCTCGTCCCTCTTATAAAAAAGCAGAAGAATCGGAATAACAACCACATAAGAAATCAGCTGCATCAGCATGGAACCATCGTAGAATTCAAAATCAACAACGGGAATGCCTGCTACACTTAGTATCATAAGAAAGATCATTCCGCATACTGCAACTGCATTAACTATCAGGAGATAGGTAAGAGTCGGATAGATTACCCGCCAGATTTTAAAAAGAGGATTTTCCCTGACAGGAATGTATGTCGGCATTGTCTCCTTAACCTGGGTTGATGCAACCAGCTTTTCCATGATAATATCCAGCACCATGGAAGGCGTAGCGGCTATATATTCCGGATTTTCAGCACTTAGTTCTTCAAAATTTCCATAGCCATATAAAACACCAATGACATCCAGATGATTTTTATGAGCACCAATTATGTCATATTTGCGGTCCCCTACATAAACGATATCCGAATGATCTCCATTATCACCCAGCTGTCTTAAAGCTTCCTCGATAACCTCGCTCTTAATAGTGCGTCTGCCATCAAGCTCAGCTCCTACAACCACGTCAAAGTATTTTCTGAGATCAAAATGCACAAGCACCTGCTCTACCATAACTTCAGGTTTTGAGGAAGCCACCGCTAGTGTAAACCCGGCTTCTTTCAAAGTGCTGAGACAGGTAACGATGCCATCATAAAGCTCATTTTCAAAAATGCCTGTTACCGTATATCTCTCACGATAAGTTTCCACAGCATGTCTGGCTTCTTCTTCCGACAAGCCGCAGTGCTCCATAAAAGAATCGATAAGGGGAGGTCCGATAAAGCTGTCAAGGGTTGCCTCATCCAGCTCCGGCAGACCCATTTTATCCAAGGCATAAAGAACGCTTTTCTTTATGCCTTCGCCGGAAGCTGTTAAGGTTCCATCCAGATCAAATAATACTTTTTTCCACATAAGCATTACCCTGCAAAATAAGCATCAATACCGTTGGCGATACCTTCTGCCATTTTATTTTGATAATCATCAGTTGCCATAAGAAGATCTTCTTCTGTATTTGACATGAATCCCATTTCCACATAGGTACAGGGAATGGTGGTCCAATTAAGACCCGTCAGTGTATTGGTATCATCCACGCCTCTGTTCTGAGCACCTGTTGCGGCACAGAAGCTGTCCACGATATTCTGGGACAGTTTCAAACTCTTTTCAATAAGATCTGAGCTTAGATAAGGGTTATCCCGTGCCGGGCCAAAGCAAAGAGCCCCTTTCACATCCGTATTCTCAACGCTGTTAGCGTGAATACGTACCATGATCTC
Source organism: Oscillospiraceae bacterium (assembly GCA_963607995.1). Lineage (GTDB taxonomy): Bacteria > Bacillota > Clostridia > Lachnospirales > Lachnospiraceae > Chordicoccus. The sequence goes on from CAVDGK010000030.1 coordinate 8,844, forward strand.
CGCACCGGAAGAATTGGCAAATTCAGCCCGATCAATATTACTCATCTGAACATCATTTGTTGTTCTGGTCATAATAACCGTATAACCGCGGCTTTCCAGGATAGACTGAACCTTCAGGGCCACCGTCAGATTCAGCTGGTATTCCCAGAGGCCGGAAGCTTCACCATAAGTGCCGCTGGAAACCTTCTGTTTCATCTCTGATGAACCAGGGCCATTAGGTTCCGTATCTGTCAGTACCCCTGTCTCATGACCAGCATCGATGCAGACAACATGGCCACCGGATGTGGTGCTGTCAGGTGTAACAACAGAAGAATTAAGCTTTGCACTGACATTGGCTGTACCAAGAAGAGCGATGCCTTTAATCACCTCTGAAGTTTCTTTATTAGCTTCTTTTGTCTGTTCTTCCAAAAGTTTCTGAGTTTCTTCCTGCTCTGCTTTCGCTGAGGCTTCCTCTTCCGCTGCTTTGGAAGATGCCTCAGCTGCAGCTGCTTCAGAGGCGGATTTCTCGGCTTCTGCCGCTGCTGACGCCGATGCTTCCTGTGCCTGAATATTTGATTTTCTTACTGATATGCCGATCATAACCCCCAGGGCTATGATAACAGCTATAAGGGCTATGATGGTTGCAATCAGAAGTCTTTTTTTGCGTTGTCTTTTTTTAGAATTTTTACTGCTCATTTTTACATATGCTCCGGAGCTGAGAATCCTAAAATATCAATAGATTTTTCCAGTATTCTCTTTGTCAGGTCAAGTAAGCCGATCCATGAAGCTTTCTGTGCTTCATTTTCCTCGGACAGAATCTTGGTGTCATGATAGAAACGGTTAAAGTCATTGGCCACATTATAAACGAAAGCACAAATCTTATGAGGTGCCAGTTCCTTTGCTGCATCATCAATAACACCGCCGAAACGGGCCAGATCCAGCATCAGCGTCTTTTCTGCTTCCGATACAGGTGCCTTAATTGGTCCTATATTTCCTTCGTATTTTCTCAAAATCGATTTGATACGAACGATGGTATAAAGGATATAAGGACCGGTATTTCCTTCAAAAGAAGTAAATTTATCTATATCAAAGATATAATCTTTTGTAGCCTGATTTGAAAGATCACCATATTTAACAGCAGAAAGTCCTACAATGGCAGCTGTCTTGGAGGCATCTTCATCCTTAACATTGCGATTTTCACGAATCTTCTTTTCCATTTCCATATAGATATCAGAAAGAAGAACTTCCAGTCGCATAACACCGCCTTCACGGGTTTTAAAGGGCTTGCCATCTTTGCCATTCATAGTACCGAAACCAAGGAAGGAAAGCTTTGTTTCCGGACGAATAATGCCGGCTTTCCGTGCCGTTCTGAATACCTGGGTAAAGTGCATTTCCTGTCTCTTGTCAACCACATAAAGAACTTCATCCGGTTTAAAGAGCTTTTCTCTTTCAACCAGTGTGGCCAAATCCGTTGTAGCATAAAGGGAAGCACCATCTGACTTCTGGATGATACAGGGCGGAATTTCCTTGCTGTCCGTTTCTTCCTTAACATCCACAACCATGGCGCCATTGCTCTCATGGAGGATGCCCTGTTCTTTCATGCTTTCGATCATAGGCGGAATATAGGGCTGTGCATCACTTTCAGCCTTCCACAGATCGAAGGTAACATTAAGTTTTTCATAATTACGCTTAAGATCGGCTACGGATACTTCCATGATCTTATTCCATAAAGCACGGTAACCCGGATTTCCGATCTGTAACTGATAAGTTGCATCCAGAGCTTTTTCTTTGTAAGCTACATCTTCCTTGGACTTACCGGAAGCTGTCGGATAGATTTCCTCCAGTTCGCTGATGGTAAAGGGAGCTTCCTCTGGATAATCACCTTCATGATTTTCATCAAAATAAGGAAGATCCGGCTGTCTTTCTTTAAGTTCCGTTATAATAAGACCCATCTGAAGGCCCCAGTCTCCCATGTGAATATCACCCAGGACTTTGTGACCTACGGCTCTCTTCATCCGTTTAACAGCCTCACCAATAACGGCTGATCTTAAATGACCCACATGAAGAGGCTTTGCCACATTGGGACCGCCATAATCAATGACGATGGTTTCGGGTTTTTCAGCCTGGGGAATGGAAAGATTTTCATCCTCGCTCATTTCAGAAAGCACATCCGTTACCAGTTCATTTTTTGCATTAATGTTAATGAATCCCGGCTTAACAACTTCGATTTTTTCAATAAGATCATTTTCCGGCATATGTGCAAGAACATCGTCTGCGATCATAAATGGTGCTTTATGATAAGCCTTGGCTGCTGCCATAGCGCCATTGCACTGGAATTCACACAAATCAGGACGATCTGAATAACGAACCGTTGCATACTGCTTATCATATCCGGCCGCCTCAAAGGCGCCAGATAAAAGTTCGGAAAGTTTCTCGGTTAAATTTAACATAGTGAGCCTTTCTTTATGTATAAGATATTTTTTTGCTTCTTATTATTTTCCTGACATATGGTTATATTTTCCAAAACCTCTATGTTTACGAATGCTTTATATCTTACCATTATTTAATACCAATGAAAAGTGAGGTTTTTGTGTCATAATTATAACCAATATATAAAATGATCAGGTGTTTCCACCTGATCAGCATTTTTTAATCTTCGTTACAGTTTTCCGGTGTGATCTTACGGGATACAGTTACCGCAAGGCTTCCCGGTCCGATGTGGCAGCCGATTACCAGTGAAAGAGGCTCCCCAACGATATTGTAACCTGGGAAAGCTTCCCTCAGTTCCTCTACCCATTCCTTTACCTCTTCCGGATCATTACAGGACGAATAGGAATAATTAATATCAGCCTCACCTTTATCAACGAACCATTTAAATCGGCCCTGCATATCTTTTTCGATAGCCTCGATCATGGTTCTCTTCGCTTTCTTTATGCCTCTGGTCTTGGCATAAGCATCAAGCTTCTCTCCTTGAATCTGAAGGATAGGCTTAATGTTAAAGACGCTGCCCAAAAGAGCTGCAGCCGGTGTGACTCGACCGCCCTTTTTCAGATAATCCAGTGTATCTACCATAATATAGATGCTGGAATTAGCTTTTTCTTTTTCAAGTTTTTCTTTAATCTGCTTTGCTGTCCATCCCTGTTCAACCAAAACCTTGGCATCCTCTAAAGAGCGGCGCATGGTAACGGATATTCTCTGGTTATTAACAACCTCCACTTTTCCATTGTAGTCTTCTGCTACCATAAGAGCTGTCTGACAGGAGTTAGAAAGACCGCTGGACATTGGGATATGAACAAGACTATCATTTTCTTTGAGCACACGATCCCACATTTCCATCAGTTCAGCCGGTGACGGCTGGGATGTTGATACGGAAGTACCGGGCTGCTGAATCATTTCATAAAAAGCTTCCTGGGACAGATCCAGTTCTTCACGATACATCTTATCGTTAATAAGAAAGGTCATAGGGAGCATATAAATGCCCATTTCTTTTGCCTGTGCCTGAGTCAGACCGCAATTACTATCTGTAACAATAGCTACTTTAGCCATAGTATTTCTCCTTATATTACCCCTCTTCTGCGTTACTTTTTGTCTGTTCTTACGCCGGAGTATGATAAAACAATTAAGTTTCTTTAATTAAATGTAAAATTTGCTTTCTCTAATATACACAAAAAGTGTTTTCTTCGCAACCTTGCAGTCCCAATCTGATGATATACAATTTAACCGATTTGTTACTGTACAAAAAAAACACGGCCTAAGAATGTGTTTCTTAAGTCGTGTTTATAAATATACAACCCTTCGACATCGTACGTCTCGCCATGGATACAGTTCACACAACATGCTACGTTTGCTGCTCCTTGCGGCGCTTATGCGCTCCAGCTCCTGCGCAAACTCGCTGCTTCGCAGCTCAGACA